>CAZEYH010000282.1:0-4318 GCA_964515895.1 uncultured Clostridiaceae bacterium
GGAAGTATTACAGCTGCAGATACTACAGGACCTGCCAAAGGCCCCCTTCCTGCTTCGTCTATACCTGCAACATAATTTATTCCGTTAATAAAGGCATCATTTTCATAAACGCTCATTTCTTTAATTCTTGACTTCTCTTGCTCGATAGCTATTAACCTTTTTGTATACTTTTGTATAAGCCTTGAAACATTAATGGAGTATTTCTCTTGAATAAGGTTTAAGTATTTAAGGGCTTCAGATGGCTCAAATCCAATTAGTTCCTGTTCCACTTCCTTAATTGTAGGTTTTTTCTTCATGTTATACATATATGACTCCAGTCTAAAAACTCATAATGTTTTGTTATTTTGATTATTTGGGTGGCATCTCCAGGGAAACATTCCCAATCCTTCCTCCTCTGAATTCATCAAGGACGATGACAGCAATACGGTTTAAGTCAACATTTCCGCCGGATACAAGAGAACCTCTATTTCTGCCTGCTGCCTCTAATAACATATAACCTGTATCCTCATCTGTAAAATCCAACTTATACCTAGATTTTATAAGTTCAGGATATGTTTTACTCAATTTTTCCATAAGCTTTGAAGCAATATCTACAACATCTATAACATCATCTTTTATAGCACCTGTAAATGCTAAGTTTAACCCAATATTATGGTCATCAAATTTAGGCCATAATATACCAGGCATATCTAGCATTTCAATTCCCCTATCTAGTCTTACCCATTGCTTTTGTCTTGTAATACCCGGCTCATCTCCTGTAGCAGCTCGGGATCTACCAGCAATTCTATTTATAAGAGAAGATTTACCAACATTAGGTATACCCACTACCATGGTCCTTATAGGACGATAAATTTTCCCTTTTTGCTTTTCCCTGTCAATTTTATCTTTCATCATTTCCTTGAGCTGTGATATTAGCTGCTTGGTACCTTTTCCGCTAATTGAATCTATGAATACATTGGGATATCCACTAGCACTATACCATTTGCTCCAATCATCAGATATTTTCTTATCTGCCAGATCTGCTTTATTGAATACTACGATTTTAGGTTTGGATTTTAGAATATCATCAATTTCAGGATTTTTACTACTATAAGGGATTCTTGCATCAAGAATTTCAATAACAACATCAACCATCTTGAGGTTTTCGGAAACCAACCTTCTAGCTTTTGCCATATGTCCCGGAAACCATTGTATATTCATATCATACCTCCTATTTAACAACACCAAAGTCCTTAAATGGCCATATCCTTAGTGCTACCTTACCTTTAATTCTATCATACTCAATAAACCCTATTATTCTACTATCACGGCTATTCTGTCTGTTATCTCCCAATACAAATACCGTATTTGGAGGGACTGTTTTTGGAAAATCTAATAGTTGTTTATGAGTTTCGCCTTTTGCATATTCCTCATCTAGCTTTTCTCCATTAATATAAACATGTCCGTCTCTTATATCAATCTTATCTCCCGGTACACCAATAACTCTTTTTACATAGTCTATTTCCATTACTGAAGGAAGTACTCTATTTAAAAAACCAAACTTATTTAAAATAGGCATATTGCTCAATAAGCCTTGTTTGTATTGCAAAACTACTATATCTCCTTTTTGAGGAGGATGAAAGAAGTAACCTAATTTATATATAATAAGCCTTTGCTCACTGAAAAGTGTATCTTCCATAGATATACCGTTAACAATGACAGGTTCAATTATAAATCCTCTTATTAATAAAGCTACTACTATAGCTATAATAATTGTTTCTATCCATTTAAAAAATTCCATAAGGTTGCTTTGTTTCTTATTTCTTTTATTCATATATTTAATTCTCACTTTAAATATGTATATTACAAATAATAAAATAAAAAGTTAATAAATCTAATGATAGAGTAACATAAAAGGGACTTTTGTCCCTTTTATGTTACATATTATTCATTTTTTGATTATTGAACATCCTCTTTATTTCCCGATTCAACTTCAATAGCTTCTTTAACAACAGCCTTGCTCTGCAGCTTTTCTCTTACTTTAGCTGCTTTACCTACTCTGTCACGCAAATAATAGAGTTTAGCTCTTCTTACTTTACCTTTTCGTACAATTTCAATCTTATCGATTTTTGGAGAATGTAAAGGTAGTATTCTCTCTACACCAACACCATAAGATATTTTTCTTACGATAAAAGTTTCTTTCAGTCCTCCACCCTTTTTAGCAATAACAGTTCCTTCAAAAATTTGTATTCTTTCCCTGTTACCTTCCTTTACTTTTAAATGGACTCTAACGTAATCACCAATATCAAATTGTGTAAGATCTGTTCTCATTTGTTCCTGTTCTATTGCTCTTATCAAATCCATTATATATCCTCCTTCCTTCCAGGACGTTCATGTACAAATATCTTAATAAACTATACAGCGGACCATCCGTAATATGCACGATAAGTATTATACCATAGTGGTATTATGCTTGTAAACTATTATTTCATCTTTTTTAGTTTTAGGGGACGTACACCCCTTCCTTCCCCAACCCTTCTTCCAGAAGCTTTTTATCCTCTTCATTAAGCTTTAATTTTTTAAATAAGTCAGGACGTTTCAAAAATGTCCTGACCAAAGCCTGTTGCCTTCTCCATCTTTCAATATTGGCATGATGACCTGAAATCAGCACCTCGGGAACTTCTTTATCTAAAAAATTATATGGTCTCGTATACTGGGGATACTCAAGCAACCCATTAAAATGAGATTCTTCCATATAAGCTTCCTCACTGGCAAGAACGCCGGGAAGAGTTCTACTTATACAATCAATAAGAACCATGGCAGGTAATTCTCCTCCGGTAAGCACATAATCACCAATAGAAATTTCTTCGTCCACTATTTCTTCAATTATTCTTTCATCTATACCTTCATAATGTCCGCATAGAATTACTAAATGTTCTAGTTCCTTTAACTTTTTTATTTTGTCTTGGTCTAGTACTTTACCCTGAGGACTCATATAAACAACATGAGGTTTGTAATTTAAATTCTTAACAATTGAACGATAAGCATCATATATTGGCTGAACCATCATAACCATGCCTGTACCTCCACCATATGGAGAATCATCCACTTTTTTATGCTTATCTTTGGAATAATCTCTAATATTTATTAAATTTACTTCAATAATTTTATTTTCCTGCGCTCTTCCCATAATACTTTCACCTAATACATTTGAAAACATTTCCGGGAAAAGTGTTAATATATCAAATATCATCGTCTATCAACCCTTCGGGAAGTAAGACCCATATTTTCTTATCTTCAATTGAAACTTTCTTAACTACACTCTTAAGAGCCGGTAATAATATTTCTTTTCCATTTTCTGATTTTACCACATATACATCGTTACTTCCTGTTTCAATAATATCCTCTAATATACCAAGTTCATCATCACTAGTTTTATCATATACTTTACATCCTAGAATATCTGATATGAAAAAAGTGTCGTTAGGTAATTTAACCGCATATTTTCTATCTATTTTAATAAATAAACCTTTTAATGCTTCAGCTTCATTCATGTTATTTACTTCTTTAAATTTAAGTATAACAGTATTTCCGGAAATCCTTACTTTTTCTATGTCATATTTCTCCATAGAATTACACTTCTCAATAAAAGTCCATTTTAATTCATAAAATCTCCGAGGATCATCTGTTAATGGCATAATTTTGACTTCTCCATTAATTCCATGGGTATTTATGATTTTTCCTACCTTAAGATATTGCTGCAAAAATAACACCACCCTTTTATTTGATAAAGCCCACCGCATTTACGGAGGGCTTTTTAGGTTTGGTTAGTTATTGAATAATTTCTACAACAACCCTTTTATTTTCTTTTACTGCCGCTGCTTTCATAACAGTTCTAATGGCTTTTGCTATTCTTCCTTGTTTTCCAATTACTTTTCCCATATCGTCGGGAGCAACCCTTATTTCAAGGATTAAGGATTTTTCTCCTTCTACCTCGTTAACAGAAATCTCATCCGGATTATCTACAAGTGCAGTTACAATAGTTTCAAGCAGCTCTTTCATTTATTAATACCTCCTAATAATTGCTATCATACTAAAAATTGTTTTCATATTTACTGAATAATATCTAACTTTTTCAAAAGTGCTCTTACTGTATCTGTAGGTTGTGCACCATTTTTCATCCACTTCAACACTCTTTCCCTATCAACACTTACTTCTGGTGGGGTTGGAACAGGATTGTAATAACCTATTTCTTCAATAAATCTCCCGTCACGGGGAAATTTCGAATCGGAAACAACAACTCTGTAGTGGGGGTTTTTCTTTGAACCTATCCTCTTTA
>CAZEYH010000283.1:0-4315 GCA_964515895.1 uncultured Clostridiaceae bacterium
TTTGTCAATAAGAAAATAAATGAACTTTTAAATAAGTTACAGTTTTAAATAATTATAATTTGGTAGATTATAATACTATATAGTATAATGTTATAAGGTAATATTTTTTCATCAAATAAATTAAATGCATGTACAGTAAATCAGGATTAAATAAAAGAAATGATCTTTACGATCAAAATTTACAAACTAAATATAAGGGAGCAATTAAAGGGATATGGATAAAAAAAATAATAAAGAAGACAAGAAAAATAATATAGATGTTAAAGATATTAACGATAAGAAAGATATAATCATACTTGGTATCGAGACAAGCTGTGATGAAACATCTGCATCAGTTATAAAAAATGGGAGAGAGATATTGTCCAATGTGATTTCATCTCAGATTTCCATACATCAGAAATTTGGTGGAGTTGTGCCGGAAATAGCATCTAGAAAACATGTTGAGCTTATAATACCTGTAATAGATCAGGCAGTTAAAGAGGCCGGTATTGGCTCTATTAAGCAGATAGATGCCATTGGAGTTACATATGGACCGGGACTTGTAGGGGCCCTTCTTGTAGGCGTTTCAGCGGCTAAGGCATTGGCTATTGCTATCAGAAAACCTTTAATTGGAGTCCATCATATTGAAGGACATATTTCTGCCAATTATTTAGAGCATAGAGATCTGCAACCTCCTTTTATATGTCTTGTGGTTTCCGGAGGACATAGCCATATTGTTATTGTTGAAGATTATATTAAATTTAAAGTAATAGGAAGAACAAGAGATGACGCAGCAGGAGAAGCTTTTGATAAGGTAGCAAGAGCAATAGGACTTGGTTATCCGGGTGGTCCGTTAATAGATAAAATAGCAAAACAAGGGGATCCAAAAGCTATAAGTTTTCCAAGGACGCATTTTAATGATGGGAGTTTTGATTTTAGTTTCAGCGGCCTAAAAACAGCAGTAATTAATTATATAAATACTAAAAATCAAAAAGGAGAAGATTACAATGTTGAGGATGTGGCTGCAAGTTTCCAACAGGCAGTTGTGGATGTATTAGTAAATAACATCATTAAAGCTGCTGAAGAAAATAATATTAACAAAATAGCTTTAGCGGGAGGAGTAGCTTCTAATTCCTCTTTGAGGAAAGAAATAATGGAATTAGCAAATTCGAAAGATATGGAAGTTTATTATCCTAGTCCGATATTATGTACTGATAATGCGGCCATGATAGGTTGCGCAGCATACTATGAATATATAGAAGGTATTACTTCCGATTTTTCTTTAAATGCAGTACCGGGTTTGAAACTTGGAGATAAGTAAGTAAATGAAATTATATTTAAAAATTATAATTGATGCTTTGGAAAAACATTAAGTAATCTAATAGTTATCCACAGCAACAAAAAGAATTAAAGAATATGAATTCATTATATTGTTTTACAGCATATGGCAAAACAACATAATCTAATTTTTATTAAAATGTTGGATTCTGTAAATTCTGTAAATTCTGCAAAAAATGTCGAAATATCTTTTCGTAAACAAAAGAAAAAAGAGCTGTACATATTGAAAACAAAGGGTATTAGGATAATAGCTAAAATATAAAATAATTGTTTGTTATTCTTGTTATTTGTAGATAACTAGATGTTGATAATGTGGAAACTATGTTTAAAGACGAATTTTGTAGTAATTTGCGTTGTGGATAAAAATGTGGATAGTGTGGATAAGAAGGATAAAATAGTTTACATAATACATTTAAATATTAATTTATAGTATTTAAGACAGAAGATTTAAACTCATGATTCATAATATATTTTGAACATGCTTTCTTTTTATTACCATCATAATGCCTTACAGAAAACAATCTACATAGACCTATTGATTGATTATGGTGTAAGTTTTTCTCATGAATGACAAAATTAGTACAATCTATACATTTATAATCCATTTCTTTAAATGATTTAAAATTAGGAATGAATTTGTGTCTTATACATACGAAATTAGCAGAAACAACACCTTTGTTTTTACACAACACATCATTAGTAAAGGATATTGGTATGCTTTTTATACAATTAGCACAAGTTCTAATAGGTTTCATTGGAATCCCCCTCGTATAATAGTATTTTATCATAGCTTATTATGTCATTAAGATATCTGAATATTAGACACCTTATTGTAACTAAACATCTCAATAAGACTGTTAATACGGAACACAATCCATATTATACCATAAATGGATTATACATGGAACAATTCAGGAAATAATTACCTGTCATTTTAAAAAAGTTGAATAATAAATTTTTCTATAACATAAATAAATGGAGTTGAAGGATAAATAATAAAATGTGTATAATAAACTTGCATAAGATATAATGTAGTTATCACCTAGAAAGACATGAAATGACTTTCTGATGAAGCTTTAGGCATATTGAGTTTCATCAGCCTTCATATGAAGGCTGGACAACCATATTAGATTGCCTGCAGTGAAAAGTTGTAAAACGACTTTCTGGGGAGCAATCATAATGTAGTTATAACTTTTTGAACCTGAATAAGTTTTGGAGGTATAAAAAACAAATGAAAATAAGCGGAACTATTGATTTGCATACACATTCAACGGCATCAGATGGTAGCATGGAACCGGCGGAGCTTGTAAGATATGCAAAAAAATCAGGATTGGTTGCTATAGCCTTGACTGATCATGATACAGTAGACGGAATAGAAGAGGCAGTAGAAGAAGGTAAGAATATTAATATGGAAGTTTTACCCGGGATTGAGATTGGAGTAGATTTTGAGCCGGAGATGCATATTTTAGGCTATTTTAATGATAAGAACTACATAAATATTATCCATAGACTATCTTTTTTGAGAAAAAATCGTGAAGTGCGAAATGAAAAGACTATTAAGAAGCTAAATGAGCTGGGTTTTAATATTACTATAGCTGAAGTGAAAGAAAGAGCAGAGGGGAATATTGTTGGAAGACCTCATATAGCAAGAACTATGGTAGACAAGGGATATATGAACTCTATTAATGATGCTTTTAAAACATATTTAGCATATGGAAAGCCTGCCTATTTTAAAAAAGACAAATTAATGCCTAACGAGTGCATTAAAGAAATTATTGAGGCAGGCGGAGCTCCCGTATTAGCGCATCCTATTTTGTTACAGTTTTCAATGAAAGAACTAGATGACCTTTTAGGACAACTTGTTTCCTATGGGCTAAAGGGAATTGAAGCGTACTATGTAGAGAACACAAACTCTTTCACCAAAATGACAATTGAACTGGCAAAGAAGCATAAATTACTCATAACAGGAGGTAGTGACTTCCATGGCACATATAAGCCTGATATTAAAATCGGAACCGGATACGGTAATTTAAGGATTCCTTATGAAATTCTTGCAAATTTGAAAAAGCAGCTATAAAAAAAGCTGTAGGATATAAGGATAAAAATTAAGTTAAGCCGTTATAAAACAAGGTGTATAAGGTTTTTGTTTTATCAAAAAAACTTGACAAATAGAAACAATTTGCTATAATATAATCAGAGAAGACATAGAGATTGGAGTTAGCCCTTTCCGGAAGGGTTATTTTTATCTTATGAATTATCCTTATTGAAGATTGAAAGGTATGTTGCAATGGCAAAAGAAGAGATTAAGGTAATAGCTCAAAACAAAAAAGCTAGACACGATTATTTTATTGAACAGACTATAGAAGCGGGGATAGTATTATCGGGAACCGAAGTTAAGTCTATCAGGCTTGGTAAGGTAAATTTAAGAGATAGTTATGCTGTTGTAAAAAATGGAGAAGTTATTTTAAACAGTATGCATATAAGTCCTTATGAGCAGGGTAATATATTCAATAAGGATCCTATGCGGGAAAGAAAACTACTTTTGCATAAGTATGAGATAAAAAGGCTAGAAAGTTTAATACAGGAAAAAGGCTTAACCATTGTACCTTTAAGGCTGTATTTTAAAAGGGGGAAGGTAAAGGTTGAGTTAGGTGTTGCAAAAGGTAAAAAATTATATGACAAGCGCACTGATATAGCAGAAAGAGATGCGAAAAGGGAAATTGATAGAAAACTTAAGGAAACCTATAGTCAATAGACATCATATAATATAATACTTTGATTTGCAGTAAACTTAACCGAAAGCCCACGACTTTAGTTGTGCAGAGTTTTAGAGTTGGCTTTAGGTTAGTTAGTTGTTTTGAATGAATAAATATATATTAATATGGGGGCGTACTGGTTTCGACGGGATTGTTGAAGCTTGAGTAGCGGGTAGAGGATTCTCGTTGGCCTCTTAAAAAAACGAGAACTTAAAAATAAATGCTAACGAAGATAATTTCGC
>CAZEYH010000284.1:0-4305 GCA_964515895.1 uncultured Clostridiaceae bacterium
CTTATAGATGCATCTCATCCCTTTGCAAAGAATGTTTCATTAAATGCGGTTAAAGCCTGTAAAAAAGTCGGTATTCCTTATTTACGATATGAAAGGCCGAGAACAGATACTTATGATGATGAAGGAATAATCAGAGTAAGAGATTTTGAAGAAGCTGTTGACAAACTAAAATCACTTGAGGGGAAAGTTTTCTTAGCTATAGGAAGCAATAATTTGGATATGTTTACCGAATTGCCTGGATATAAAAACAGACTTTTTGCTCGAGTGCTTCCGGATAGCAGAGTATTAGCCAAATGTGAGGGAATTGGCCTTAATGCAGAAAACATAATTGCAGCCAAAGGTCCTTTCTCGGAAAGCATGAATATTGAGGTACTAAAGCACTGCGGAGCATCTGTTATGGTAACCAAGGACAGTGGAAAAGCAGGCGGGAGTATGGAGAAAATAAGTGCTGCAAAGAAGCTGGGTATCCTTGTAATAATGATAGAAAGGCCTCATGTAGAATATGGGTTTAATGAAGATAGTGACTCGAATGCAGGTGAGGAATCTCATATAGATTGCAAGTTCTATGTAGAACGTGAGTCCCATG
Source organism: uncultured Clostridiaceae bacterium (assembly GCA_964515895.1). Lineage (GTDB taxonomy): Bacteria > Bacillota > Clostridia > Acetivibrionales > DUMC01 > CAZEYH01. Next base: position 587 of record CAZEYH010000284.1, read on the forward strand.
CAGATTATAGATATAGATTTTGTACGGTGGAGGAAATAGTAGATTTTATCAAAGAAATGATGAAAGTAAGGGGTGAAAGGTAGTGAAAATACCAACGGTTGTTATAGCAGGCACCAATAGCGGATGTGGAAAAACAACGGTATCTATGGGGCTAATGGCAGCTCTGGTAAATAGAGGGATGATAGTTCAGCCTTTTAAAGTAGGTCCTGACTATATAGACCCCATGTTTCATACCTTTATTACAGGACGAAATTCCAGGAATCTTGACAGTTGGCTTTTAGAAGAAAAAACTATAAAGTATCTATACGTGAAAAATGCTAAAAATTGTGATATTGCTATTGTTGAAGGAGTTATGGGCTTTTACGATGGTTTGGGCGGCACTTCTATTGAAGGGAGTACCGCACATGTCTCAAAAATTCTCAAATGCCCTGTAGTTCTTGTTATAAATGCAGAAGGAATGTCCTTAAGTGCAGCAGCTATGGTGAAAGGATTCCTTGATTTTGAAGAGGGAGTAAATATCAAGGCTGTAATACTAAATAGGGTTAAAAGCTATAGATTATACCTGCTCTTAAAAGAGATAATTGAAAACAATACAGGTATTAAAGTGTTGGGATATATTTCTGAATCTGATGATTGTAAATTATCCGAAAGAAAGCTTGGTCTTGTTTTTGAAAAGGATGATTTCGATTTAAAAAACAAGTTAGAAAAGCTTGGTGCAATAGTAGAGAAGAATGTGGATCTTGACATGTTTTTAAGGATTTCCGGTGAAGCGGAAGATATGGGGAAAGCAGAAATGGATATTTCTGATATTCTAGTAGATAGACCTAAGGAAACTCAGAAGCCTAAAGAAATTCGAGATATCAGGGAAATTACAGAAACCGGAGGAGTTACCAAAAATAAAGAAGTAGGGCGCAAAGAGCTATCTTATGAAAAACTAAGCTACAAAGCTAGAATTGCGGTGGCTAGGGATAGAGTATTCAGTTTTTACTATAAAGATAACTTGGAACTCTTAGAAATGTTGGGCGGGGAACTTGTCTATTTTAGTCCTCTAGAAGATAAAGCACTTCCTGATGGAGTTAATGGGGTTTATTTTGGCGGAGGATACCCCGAACTGTTTGCTTCAGAGCTTTCTCAAAATTCATCTATGAGGCATGATGTGCGAAACAAATTGTTTAGTGGGCTTCCTGCTTATGCAGAGGGAGGAGGGTTTATGTACCTTAGTAAATCTATAAAGAATATTCAAGGAGATATTTACAATATGGCCGGGGTTTTGCCTACTTGGTGTGAAATGACTTCATCACTTCAGCGATTTGGATATATTAATATAGAATTTCTTAAGGATTGTATTTTAGGAAAGGCTGGTTGTAAAACTCGAGCTCATGAATTCCATTATTCAGTAATGAAAAACGAACCATACGAACTATACCAACCATACGAGCCATGCCAACCATGCTTTACTGAATGTTTTGAAGTGTATAAGCATAGGAGAAGGGGAGAATCTGTTAGATGGAAAGATGGCGTAAAAGTAAAAAATACTCTCGGAACGTACAGCCATATCCACTTTTGGTCTAACCCTAGAATGGCTATAAGATTTATTGAAACCTGTGTTAAGTATAAAGAAACCATAAGATATAAAGAAACAATTAAATATAAGAACATTATGAGATAGGAAACGAATAAAACGATGATATGAAAATGATAAAGATTTAAATTTAAGTTAATGCAGTAAAATCAATTTTGAATTAGTCCAAACAAGCCAATTTTAATTGATGTTTCGATTGATAGAATGAAATCAAATATAAACGAGTTGAAGAGAGGCAGAAAAATGGATAAAGAAATGGATAAAGAAATGAAAGCTAAAAGTATTATGATCCAGGGAACAGCATCATCGGTAGGAAAAAGTTTAATAGCTGCAGGACTCTGCAGAATATTCCACCAAGATGACTATAAGGTAGTACCTTTTAAATCTCAGAACATGTCATCATATTCACATATTACAGATGAAGGTTTTGAAATGTCAAAAGCTCAGGTGGCACAGGCAGAAGCAGCCGGACTTAAACCTGATGTTAGAATGAATCCCATACTGTTAAAGCCTACTACCAATAGAAGCTCTTATGTGGTTATTAATGGTAAAGTTTATGGAAATATGACAGCTATAGAATACCATGAATTCAAGCCCCAATTAAAAAATATGATTAAAGCTACATATGATGAGTTAGCTAGTGAAAATGACATAATTGTTATTGAAGGTGCAGGAAGCCCGGCTGAGATAAATTTAAGGGACAAGGACATTGTAAATATGGGAATGGCTGAAATTGCCGATGCACCTGTTATTTTGGTAGGAGATATTGATAAAGGCGGGGTTTTTGCAGCTCTTGCTGGAACTATACTGCTCCTCCCTGAAGAGGAAAAGCAAAGAGTAAAGGGAGTAATCATAAACAAATTTAGGGGTGATATTGAGATATTAAAACCTGGCATAAAAATGATAGAGGATATCATAAAGATACCTGTCATAGGAGTAATACCTTATTCCAGATTTAATTTTGATGAGGAAGACAGTATGTCGGAAAAAGTATCATCTTTATCTGAACAAATATCAAAACTGAAAAAAACCGATTATTATGAATTTAAACAGTCCGAATATGATAGACTTGCAAATCTGATAAGAGAGAATGTTGATATGAAAAAGGTATATCAAATTATTAATACATATTGCAGCTAAGCCGTATCCCTTTGAAGCATGAAAATAGCTACGATGGATTAAGGTGCTATATTTCCTCAAAAAGTTCCATGTAACGCTTATACTACATGATTTTGAGTAAATAAGTCTATTTTTACTATTAACTTTTTGAGGAAAACAGTATAAGAAATAAGATTTGTAAAAGGAGCATTAAAGCATGACTTATTATATAAATAAAATACTTATTCTAGATATTGTAGCAGCATATATCGTCGACCTTGTAGTTGGAGATCCCTACTGGCTCCCTCATCCTGTAAGGCTTATAGGATATCTTATTTCTAAAACAGAAGAAGTATTGCGAGATATTATGGAAAGGATAATAAAAAAAGAGGGGGTACACGGAAAAAGAACAGAGAATTCAACATTCTCAGTAAATACAAAGAGAATAGAAAAAGTGGAAAGGATAGCAGGCGGAATACTTACACTTATAGTCGTTTTAGCCTCATTCCTGGTTGTTTTTCTTATACTTGAGGGAGTAAGATATATTCATCCTGCTTTGTTTCATATCGTAAACATCTATTTTATTTATTCTGCTTTAGCCACAAGATGCATGGCAAATGAGGCAATGAAGGTATATGAAAAGCTGATTAAAAAAGACCTTAAAGGGGCAAAGGAAAAAGTCGGAATGCTTGTAGGCAGGGAAACTTGTAACCTTGATGAAAAGGAAGTTATACGGGCTGTAGTGGAAACTACTGCAGAAAGCACATTAGATGGTGTAATATCTCCGATGTTTTATGTAATTTTAGGTTCCACATTTGGAATTGGTGCACCTTTAGCATACGTTTTTAAGGCAGTAAACACTTTAGATTCAATGGTTGGTTACATGAATGAAAAATATAAAAATTTAGGTAGAGTATCGGCAAGATTGGACGATGTCCTAAATTATATTCCTGCCAGGCTATCAGGGGTAATAATCCCTGTTGCATCTTTTGTATGTGGGAAAGGATTTAAAGATAGTTTTCGAATTATGCTAAGAGAT
>CAZEYH010000285.1:0-4294 GCA_964515895.1 uncultured Clostridiaceae bacterium
TCTAGAGGCCTGAAGCACCGTTTCTGGAATATAATGGGTCATAAGAAGAAAATGCACCCGCAAACTTTCTATCTTTTGCCATTTAATTATTTCCCCTATTCTCCTAATAAGGGAATATCAAAAATGTTCTTTTGGATAATGCCGGTTAAAATAATAATAATACCAGGTATTAATAATGTGTATGAGGAATCTATCATTTTAATTTTGTAAATTTGAATTAACTTATATGCTATAATTGTTCCCATAAAAAAGCCCACCCACCGCAAAACCCAAAAAACCACTAAATTCCAGTTGCCTTTTGCTATATTTATGCCAATATCAGTAGCCGGACCGGTTAAATGAGTAGTACGATTTATGTCCGTTAAACTTGTAGCAGCATTTTGACCACCCATGCACATTGGAATAGTTACAAAAGCAATATTTATCCCTTTTACAGAAGCAGTAAAAGCAGTTATTATAATAAATATACCTGAGAAAAGCAGCCCTCCAATCAACCCTACCCTCTTGGTAATTAATGTAGAAATACAAGCACCTACAATAAAAAATATTATAATGAATAATATGTCCTTAATTTTTTGTGTTTCCCCATTTAAAATATACTTACCTAATTTAGCAGCACGTCCTGTCAGAAAAGAAGAGTTTTCATTTAAAAAAATATGTACACCAACAGTATCAATCCATCCTGCCATCATTATAAGGATGAAACCAATAATATTAACCGGTGTTAAAATTTTAATATTCGTTTTCCCTGTTCTTCCTATTTTTCCCAACCCCCATAATTATTTAATATATTAAATATATTCACATATGTACTATACCACTATTTCTGATTCTTGAAAGATGTCCTTGCCCTTGGTATATATCCTTTTCAAGAAAATTCGTTTCGCTCATGACCTAAAACAATGATGCGAATTTTCCTGTTCGTTTATGTTAATATTATTCCAGTTATTATATTCAAATACTACTATGTAATAGCATTAATTTTGAAAAATAACTCAGTAATCTGCCGAGGGCAAGGTTGCAGAAGTTGTTATACTCGCTCCCTATCCCCTCCTGCAGATAGTTATTTAAACCATTGGAATAGTCTATACATAAGCTGTCTTCGGTGTGTCACAGTCTATTGAAGCAGTTCTCTCGCCTACTGGACCAAGAAAGAGGGCAGTCTTAGAGCAGGTAGGTCAAGGTTGATGAGGGTGTACCATACAATTAGAAGCGCTAATGTTATAATTAATAGTGCAGCATCAGCACTAATTCCCATCAAGGTGACTCTACCGATAGTGCCACTTCTTGACCGATCAAACCTGCGGAAAGCAGAAAATAGACGAGATCCCATAGCTCTGCCTACATCACGAACAGCTGTAACCACAGAGCGGTAAAACTCCGCCCCTATATGCCAAAGGACAGAAATTCCCATACCTGCCAACTTTCCTAAACCTTCTAGTGTTAACCAGATAGGAGGCTGCCAATGAAATACTCCGCTTCTAAGCCCAGCCCAGCAGACTAATACACCAAGGGTTAAGGTAATGAGCATACCTGTAACATCGCCTAGACTCCAAAAAGAAAAACCAACTAAGTTGGCGGCAGCATTCTCCATACCTAATACTCGTGCCGCCGGTACCACGGCAGCATTTAGGAAAAGCTCCGGTCTAAGCCCAATTACTACCATAACAGTAGCTAGCAAACCCATGGCAAGCTGCAGCCTAGGAGATCCATCATCGGAAACCTTAATCTTAGTAGGTTTTCCTAGAAATATAAGATAGTACAGTTTACTAAAAGATGCAGCTGTGCCAATCCCTACCAATAAAAACAGCCGTTCCACCCAAATAGCCCATGGTGTGCCGATTTCAGCCGCCAGACTGACTGCATGGTGGAGCAGAGTTTTACTGGCATAGCCATTCAGTCCTGGTGCACCGGTTATACCCAAAACAGCCAGAAACATAAGTATAGCGGTCACCGGAAAACGGCGCCAGAGCCCGCCCAGGTTATACAGGTTAGTTTCTTTCGTATGAATATAGATAACACCGACACCCAAGAATAGGGTAGCTTTAAACAACGCATGATTAACAATATGATAGATAGCACCTAATAGGCCAAGTCCTCCATCTTGTCCCAGATAAAGACCGATACCCAACCCTAAGATAATATAACCCATCTGACTAACACTATGATAAGCTAAAAGCCGTTTAGCATCACTTTGAAGCAATGCTGCCGTAACGCCAACCAGCATAGTACAGGTACCAAGAACAGCTAGAATAGGTCCTAACCGGGTAATCTCACTTCCTAATCTCATACCCCAACCGGCAAACTCACCCACCCGTATCAGGCCATAAGCTCCCACCTTAATAAGCAGTCCGGATAAAAGCGCGCTGCTGGGAGTAGGTGACACCGAGTGAGCATGGGGCAGCCAAAGATGCAGGGGTACCATACCTGCCTTAATCCCAAACCCCGCCACAAAAAGGGCAACACTCCAAGCAAACATTCGAGAGTCCAAAGGAGTAACAAAGCCTGCACCAACAGAAGGCAGCACATCCGTAGCTGCGCCCATCAGCACGATCCCCAGAGCTAGAAAAAGACCCCCGATGATACTAAAGAACAAGTAGAAATATCCTGCCCTGACTGCTTCTTTGTTCCACCGATGAACAACCCAGAAAAACGATGTGATAGTCATCATCTCAAAGAAAAGCAGCATGGTAAACAGATCGCCGGCTAGAAAAACCCCTAAAACCGCCGATAGAGTCAGTAATGTGCAGAGCTTGAAGCTTCCAGTCCTACCTTCATGTTTCATATATTCCGGTGCATAAATAGAAACGACAAACCAGAGAAAGGCAGTCAGCATCACAAAAATGGCGGACAGAGGATCAACACGAAAAGTCGGCACAAAAGGGCCGTAAAGCGGTATTCTGTATGTTAACGGCGTCCCCCCAAAAACACTCTTCAGCCCGAGAACTCCCAAGGCAAGAACAATAGTGCTAGTGATAAAAGGTATTTTTATGGACCTGTTCCGCGTAAAAAACAAAACAAGTGCCCCTATGAGGGGAATAGCCGGAATCATCACAAGTAACATAACTTAACACATCCTTTCTTTAGAAAAACCAGTTAACCACAGCCTCAACTCCGGGCCAAACTATTCCCGGCCAAAGACCAATGAAAAGCGCAATTGCAGCCAAAAGCGCGGTTGGAACAAGCATAAGGGCAACCCTGCTCCCCCGTTCTGTGTTGGATTCAGCTCTTTCTCCACTAAAAGCAGTCACAACAGTAGGAATGAAACAGACCGCATTGATGATACCACTGCCAATCAATACCAAAGCAAGAGGCCATCTTCCCCCCGCTACACTACCCTTCATCAAGTAGTATTTGCTCCAAAAGGTATTGAGGGGCAGCATGCCAATCATTCCTAGACTGGCAACACCGAAAGCGGCCATGGTCTTGGGTAGTGACCAACCGACCCCACCCATTCTGCTGACTTCGGTCTCACCGGTCTGCTCAGCAATGATCCCTGCACAAAAGAAGAGAGTAATTTTTAGCGTAGAGTAATTAATCATGTGCATCATAGCCCCAGCTAATCCCCATGGCTGCAGTGTAAAGGCACCCAACAAAATATAAGAAAGCTGACTGATAGTGTGATAAGCTAATCGACGTTTCAAAACATCCTGCCGGGTAGCAATAATAACTCCTACCAAAATAGTGAAAGACGCAATCCAGGGAAGTATGGAACTAAAGCCCAACTGTCCCATAAGCTCGTGCCCAAACACAGAATACACTACCCGCAAAATTCCATAGACACCGGAATAGACTACTGCCACGGCATGCAGAAGAGCACTCACCGGAGTCGGAGCTACCATAGCTGCCGGTAGCCACCGATGTAACGGCATTATGGCCGCCTTGACACCAAATCCAATAACAAATAACACCAAGAGCCAATTAAGTCCGGGCCTTAGATAGTCGCCCAGAATGGGCCCATAGGCGAAATCCAGATTTCCTGTCCATCTATAGGTGATCACGATTGCAATCAGGATTGCTCCTGCACCGGAAAGACTATAAAGAATATACTTAGACCCGGCCTTCACTGCCTCAGAACTGCGTTCATGAATCACTAGAGGATAAGTAACAAAGGTAAGTAATTCATAAAACAAATACAAAGCTACAAGATTACCTGAGAAAGCTACCCCAAGAGTTACACTGAGAGACATAAGTAAAAAGGTGTAATAAGTCCGCTGTTTATGCTTCCCCCCCATATACCCAAAAGAATATACAGCAGCAAAAAGCCATAGGGTAGAAGCAATAAGTCCAAAAA
>CAZEYH010000286.1:0-4291 GCA_964515895.1 uncultured Clostridiaceae bacterium
TCAGGTTCCTCAAAAAACCCTGAAATTACAAACATGGGTAAAGTATATCTTCCTGAAGGTGCTGTGAAAGAGGGTAAAATAGAAAATCCGGAAAAGGTAGTAGAAGCCCTTGAAGAATTGTGGGATAGGTATAAAATTAAATCAAAAAAGGTAGTATTTGGTGCTAACAACTCCGATGTGATTGTTAGATTTGCATTATTTCCAAAGTTGCCTGATGAAAAATTAGGAAGCTTAATAAAATTTCAAGCTTCAGATTACATACCCTATACTTTGGATGATGTTGAGCTGGATTATTCAATAATTTCAGAAGTGGAAAAGGATGAAGGCAGTCTATATAATGTGCTTCTTGTGGCCGCCCGTAAAGATATGCTCTACAATTTCATAAAAACCTTGGGCTCTGCTCATTTGGCTATAAAGGACATTAAAAGTTCAGCTCTTGTAATGGATAGGTTAATACCTGAAAAGCACAGGAATGATACTGTTGTAATAGTTAATATATGTTTTGATGCATGCAACATACTTATTATGGATAAAAATATTCCTGCTTTTGCAAGAACGATAACTTTTAGTAGTACTGTCAATGATTCACTAAGAACAGTCTATAAAGGAAGAAGCAAAGTGGAACAGGAGCAAAATGGCGGAAATATTATGCTGATTATTCAATTTATTGCAGGAGATATTCGTTCATCAATTGCCTACTATCAGTCTCAAAACAGGGATTCTACAATAGAAAATGTTTACTTGGTAGGTTCTGCAGCCGGTGACAGGAAGATGGTTGAAGGACTCATAGATAGTGTTGGAACATACATGGAAGTATTAAAACCATATAACCACCTTTATGAGAGATTATTGAAACAATATGGGGGAGGAAAGGAAGCAACAGAATATGCTATAGCTTTCAGTCTTGCCCTTCATGGGTTAGGGGGGTAAAAATGAGCGACATAAGTTTGATGCCTGTTGGATACAGGACATACAAAGAAGCAAGAAAAAAGAAGGACATATATATAATGGCGAGTCTTATAGTAATTGGAGCAATAGTATTAGCATATATAATGCTCACATTTCTAAACCTTATATATATGCAGGAGTTAAATGCTTTAAAAGTGGAAAAATCACAAATTGAAGACAGGATCAACTCTCTTCAGAAATACGAAACCATGTTTAACTCTGTAAAAAATTATGAAAACCTGGTTAAGAATGCTGTTGGAGATACACCTGATTGGGAAATCATACTGGGAGATTTAGCCGGAGCATTGCCTGATAGCATATGGTTTGATGATATTAGCTTGAAACATGAAGAAGATGTAGTAAAATGTGTTATAAGAGGAAAGGCAGCGAGACAGGATATTATTGCCCAATGGATAGATAATATTGAGAGCTTGAAGTATATGCAAAATATAAGCTGTAAACACATAAATGAATTGGAAGACAAAGGAAGGAAATACTCTCAATTTGAAATTAGCGCTGATATTGTGAGTGCAGAAATCTCAACTAAAACAGTTGAAAGGATTAGTTCAGGTGAAGGGGTGAAAAGTAGTGGAGGTTAAGAAAAACTATATTATTGTAGTATTACTCGTAGTCATTATTGCTATATCAGGTTATATGTTGTTTACAAGAATAATAGATTATAAAGAAACAATAAATAGCATAACCTTGGAAAAGGAATCTATTGAAGAGTTGAATAACAGACTTTTTAGATTAAGGGAACTTGAGAAAAAAGCAGATGAGTTAACCGCCCTGCTTGAGAATTATAAGAGGATGATACCCGAAACACCTGAAGAGAGCACTATTATTACAAACTTGACAGATATTGCAAGAATTAGGGGAATTGATATGAACCGGATACAATTTGAGCAGGAAAAAACCGGAGAAAAGTTGGTTCAAATACCTGTAAAATTAAATTTAACCGGAGGATATTTTGACTTTACAGCATTACTTGATGATATATATAATAGTTATAGGATGATGAATATTAATGATATTAGTTTAAGAAGAGCTGACGGAGTAACAGGAGATATAATAATTGATATGTCATTAGAAGCTTTTCATAAAAAATAATATAAGAATTATGGGGGATAGGTATAAAATTGACATCTTCAATTGACAATAGTTTAATTGGTCAAAAACTGGTTAAAGCCGGCATAATAACAAGGGAGCAGCTGGAAGAAGCTCTTACAATACAAAAAGCAAAAAAGCAAACCGGGACAAAAGAGTTGGTAGGTGAGACACTTGTGGAATTGGGGTATTGCAGTGGAGAAGATGTAGCTAGAGCCATTGCCGATAAGACAAGTACATTGTTTTTTTCACTAAGTGATTACGATGTTGATATAGCGGCAGCCAATCTAATATCTCCTGAGGTTGCTACCAAGTATAATGCTCTCCCCATAGGATTTGAAAATGGAATGCTCCTTGTAGCAATGAAAAACCCCGGGGACATTATAGCAATAGAAGATCTAAGCATTATAACGAAGCATACCATTAAACCTGTTGTTGTTAATGATATGGAACTGAAAGCAGCGTTAAGGCGTTTCTTAAATATAAGTGCAAGTATTGAAACCCAGGAAGAAGTAGAAGAAGCTCAGGATGAATCCATTGACGTGGATGTAATAGATGATAAACCGGCAGTGCAGCTGGCAAATCAAATTTTAAACCAGGCAGTAAAAGCAGGTGCAAGTGATGTTCATATTGAACCGCAAGAAAAATCGTTGCGCATAAGGTTCAGGATAGATGGTGTTTTGCATGAAATTATACGTCAGCCCATGAGTATACATCCTTCACTTGTTTCAAGAATAAAGGTTATGGCAAATATGGATATAGCAGAACGACGTATTCCTCAAGATGGACGTATAACACTAAGGATAGAGAGAAATATAATTGACGTGCGTGTAGCTTCAATGCCATCTGCATTTGGCGAGAAAATTACAATGAGGCTTTTAAATCGAAGCGATAGACTTATTACCTTGCAAGAATTGGGCTTTGATGAAAAACAACTGGAAAAGTATAGTGAGGTTATGAATCTTCCCTATGGCTTTATTTTAGCTACAGGCCCTACAGGAAGCGGGAAAAGCACAACCCTTTATGCTACATTGGCAAGGTTGAATTCGCCTGATAAAAATATAATTACATTGGAAGACCCGATTGAAAGAAGAATGGACGGTATTACTCAAGTACAGGTAAATGTCAGGGCAGGGCTTACCTTTGCATCAGGGTTACGTTCGATATTGAGAAGCGATCCGGATACTGTAATGGTAGGAGAAATACGTGACCATGAAACGGCAAGAATAGCTGTAGAATCAGCTCTTACCGGACACCTTGTGCTTTCAACGTTGCATACAAATGATGCGGCGGGAGCAGTAACAAGGATAGGAGATATGGGGATTGAACCTTATCTTACAGCATCGTCACTGGTTGGAGTAGTAGCTCAAAGATTAGTAAGGGTATTGTGTAAAGAATGTAAGCAACCTTATTTAATAAGTAAAGACGAGATATTAAATTCAGTACCCGATTTCCCTTTTGACGGATATGAAAGACAGGTCAGGCTCTATAAAGCAAAAGGTTGCGTATACTGTAACGGAACAGGATATAAAGGCAGAATGGGCATTTATGAGTTTTTAAAGATTTCAGAAGCAATTCAAAAGATGATTTTGAAACGCTCCACGGCAAGAGAAATTCATGATATTGCAATAAAAGAGGGCATGATCAGTATGAGACAGCACGGGCTGCTAAAGGTAAAAAGGGGGATAACTACAGTAGAGGAATTATTGCGTGTTATCATATAATAGTATAAAAGTATAAAAGTTGGGTATTATTAACAGGAAACATTACCTCGCAGGAGGGATTATATGAAAAGACTATGTGAATTAAAACTATTTATGCAGTTAGGCATGAAGTCTAACAAAAAAGGCTTTAGTATAGTGGAAATGGTAATAGCTTCAAGTATCATTGTGCTTGCTGCTGTGGCTTTTCTACCCGTATTTTCTTTTGTAGCACAAGCAGGAAGACAAAACAAGGAAAGATTGACTGCAAGTACTCTTGCATCAAGTGTAATTGAGGAAATCAGAGCAATGGATTACGACGATGTTGGTACTGAAGGGGGGAATCCGTCAGGTTCAGTACCTCAGCAGGAGAAAAAAACAATTGATGGGGTTGAATATATAATAAATACGAGCATAGATTGGATGAGTGCAAAGGGAAAGGATGGCAGGACAAATGATATAGCCTACAAGAGGGTAAGGGTAACTGTTAAAGCTCCAAGCGCTTTTTCAGGTAGTGTTCAAAAGTTGGATGAAAT
>CAZEYH010000287.1:0-4277 GCA_964515895.1 uncultured Clostridiaceae bacterium
CTAATTTAATATTATATAAGATAAGCAAATTAAAAACAATAAATTATTCTATTTTCACCTGAATAATTTTTTTAACTTGTGATTTGATGCGGAATTTTTGACCAAGACAATCAGTTTTTATGTTATCGCTCTTTGAAACTACTATTATATCTATATAATCCGATAATTCACTTCCATCAATCTCAATTATATCGCCATTCCTTACCTTTATTGTTATTTCATCATCTAAAAATACAGCCTTTTCATCTCCATTTACAAGAATCTTTGCATCTTGTTTGTTTCCTTTACCAAGAGATTTTAAAGTTAATTCGCCATGTTTATATAAGAATTCTTCACTTTTTAAAGGAGTACCTTCTATTTCTTCATTCATATATAGTTCTGCTCTTATGGAAGGATTTGTAAGCGCTATTTGAGAAATAATCAGTAAAATAAATAATAATATGAAGAATGTAAGAAATACTCTTTCAATATTAATACCCAATAGCTTATTTTTTAACGTTGGTTTCTTTGAATATCGTTTACCCATCTTTTCCTCCCTGTGACATAGGGGGATAGTACTATTTTGTCACCTTTTTGGTACTCACTATTCTCATTCCGGAGAATTTCCGGTACGTCTACTCAACAAAATTATACCCAATGAATGTTGTTTTCAGTCACATGACATAAGGACTGACTTTTGCATTCAGCAATTTAATCCGGCATTATAGCCGGTGGAAAAAGCAATGGTTAAATTATATCCACCTGTATAGCCGTCCACATCTATAATTTCACCTGCGAAGAATAGTCCTTTTACCAGTTTAGATTCCATGGTAGACGGATTAATTTCATCTGTTGATATTCCCCCTGAAGTTACTATCGCTTCATTAATAGGCCTTGCACCTTTAATAGTTAATTCAAGCCCTTTCATTAAATCAACAAGATTTTTTCTTTCTTCTTTTGTTATTTGATTTACAGGTTTTTCAGGATTTATATGAGATAACATTATAATTATGGGAATTAGTTTTTTAGGCAGAAGTTCACAAAGGGAATTTCTAAATATCTTCCTTGAGTATTTATCGAAATCTTTGCATAATCTTGAATAAAGCATTTGTTCGCTTAAAGCCGGCTTTAAATCTATAATTAATTTGTTGCTATTATTTTCGGTACCGATAATATGTCTGCTGCCACTTAAAATAACAGGACCAGAAACGCCAAAATGAGTAAAAAGTAACTCGCCAAAATCGGAGTATACTTTCTTACCATTTTTATTTATTATTGCTATTGAGATATTTTTCAATGTGAGCCCCTGAAGCTCCTTCACCCAGGTTTCCACTATTTCAAGGGGTACCAGAGACGGGTTAGGAGGAACCACAGTATGTCCCAGGCTTTTGGCAATTGTGTAGCCATCACCTGTAGAACCTGTTCGTGGATATGATGCCCCACCTGTTGATAAAACTACCGAATCGCATTCATATTCCTTACCGTCTCTCATAAATATGCTTTTGATACAGTTATTACATATTTTTATTCCCTTGAGCGGGGAGTCTAACATTATTTTTACCTTATTATTTTTTGCATATCTTATAAGAACATCGGCAACATCTTGGGCTTTATCAGAAACCGGAAAAACCCGACCTCCCCGTTCTACTTTTGTTTTTAATCCATTATTTTCAAAAAAATTCACAATATCGTTATTGGAAAATGTATAGAATGATGAATATAAAAAATATCCATTGCCCGGGATATTATTAATCAAACCTTCTATATCTATGTTATTTGTTATATTGCATCTGCCTTTTCCTGTGATAAGAAGTTTTTTACAAAGGCAGGTATTTTTTTCAAAAAGCACAGTGTCAAGTCCTCTTTCGGCTGCTTTACCTGCTGCCATTAAGCCTGCAGGCCCTCCTCCGATGATAGCTATCTTTCTGCTTAAGGGCCTTTCTAATTTTCTTCCCAATTTGCTGTTTTACACCTCTTTTTATGTTAATCAAACGGTGAAGTTATAATATCATCATACTTCTCATATACTTGATACTCATCCCATATTGTTTCCAGTTTATTAAATATTTCATACATTTCATCATGTTTTTTCATTCCTATAGCTACAATAAGTGCATTTATAAGACTTAATGGAGCAACTAATGAATCCACAAAAGAAGCCATATCACTTCTTGCAATAAGAGAATAATGTGCAAATGATGCTATTGGGGATTTTTTACTATCTGTTATCGCTATTACTGTAGCACCTGTATTCTTTGCAAATTGCATGGCTTTTATTGTTCTTTTTGAGTATCGGGGAAAGCTGATTCCTATTACAACATCTCCCTCGGTAGCTCTTACAATTTGTTCAAACATTTCACTGACACTGGTTGTATGAACCAGCCTCACATTTGAAAATATCAAATTAAAATAAAATCCGAGGAAGCTTGCCAAAGGAGCTGAACTCCTAACTCCCAATATATATATTTGTTTTGCTTTCAGTATTGATTGCACAACACTATTAAATTGTTCCTGATCTACTTCTTCAATGGTTAACTTTATTTTTTCCATATCTGACTGCAGAACACTCTTTAAGACATTTTCTTCACTTATTCTACTTGAAGTTATAGCTATTCTTTGTATGGATGTGAGTTTGCTTTTTACTAACTCATGTAGCTCTTTTTGAAGTTCAGGATAACCTTCAAATCCAAGTTTTACAGCAAACCTTACAACTGTAGATTCGCTAATGCCCACTACTTCCCCTAATCTTGATGCAGTCATAAAGGCAGCCTTATCATAATTATTTAATATATAGTCGGCAATTATCTTTTGCCCTTTGCTGAAACTATTATAATTTTCCTGTATAGTTTTGAGTAAATCATGGCTTTCACTATTCAATCATATACCTCCGATTACATTTATATATATACTAACTATTATAGCTATTATTTATAATATTATATTTGAAGTCAGAAAAAATCAAGAGGTTGATTAAATATTAATTTAATTACCTAAATTGCGAAGCAATAATAATCTGCATGTAATTATTAGTAGGGACACACAGCTATAATATAGTTATCCGGCCTTCGTAAGGAGG
This sequence comes from uncultured Clostridiaceae bacterium, assembly GCA_964515895.1. Classification (GTDB taxonomy): domain Bacteria; phylum Bacillota; class Clostridia; order Acetivibrionales; family DUMC01; genus CAZEYH01. The sequence goes on from CAZEYH010000287.1 coordinate 3,056, forward strand.
CTGGATAACTATATTAGACTACACAGAGTTACAACGAAGTTGTAATTTTCTGCATCCTTTTATACAGGGTGAATCTGATTTTCATAATCTACCAGATTATTATCTATTTTATACTTTTTTGCCTGTCTATATTTAAAGTAGTTTTCTGCTACTTGTGGGAACAGAGCATAGGATAATATATCTTCTTCCTGTTCCATATATACCTTCATTTCATCTTTTATCTTTTCTAATTCCGGTTCAATAAGATCAGCCGGTCTGCAAGTTATCGGTTTTTCACCTTTTAGTATTATATCCTGTATCTCCTTTGATATTGGAGCAGGTGTTTTGCCGTATTCTCCTTTAACAAGAGCCTTGGATTCTTTAGGAACCATCTTGTATCTTTCACCGCTTATTACATTTAATACTGCCTGTGTTCCAACTATCTGACTTGTAGGTGTTACAAGTGGAGGATATCCGAAATCTGCCCTAACTTTCGGTACTTCGTTTAAAACGTCTTCGAATTTATCTGATTGATTTGATTGTTTAAGTTGAGACACAAGGTTTGAAAGCATACCGCCGGGTACCTGGTATTTTAATGTGTTTACATCAACACCCATTACTTTTACATCAAGTAATTTCTGTTTAATAAACTCTTCCTTTAAAGGCTTGTAATAATCTGCAATTTCACTTAATAACTTAAGATCAAAACCTGTATCATATTCGGTGCCTTTCAAAGATGCAACAAGAGGTTCTGTTGGAGGCTGTGAAGTTCCCATAGCCATGGGTGAAATAGCACAGTCAACAATATCAACTCCCGCTTCAATTGCTTTCAAATAAGTCATTGATGCTACACCGCTTGTATAATGCGTGTGTAATTGAATCGGTATGTTTACATTTTCCTTTAAAGCCTTAACCAAATCGTATGCAGGGTAAGGAAGTAACAAGCCTGCCATATCCTTTATACATATTGAATCAGCTCCAAGGTCCACAAGATCCTTTGCAGTTTTTACAAAGTGTTCCAGATCATGTACCGGACTTATTGTATAACTAACTGCAGCTTGAGCATGTCCTTTTTCCTTTTTACATGCCTTTATTGCTGTTTCAATATTTCTTATATCATTTAAGGCATCAAATATACGAATAATATCTATGCCGTTGGCAATTGATTTTTGAACAAAGTATTCTACCACATCATCTGCATAATGCTTGTATCCAAGAAGGTTTTGTCCTCTTAAAAGCATTT
>CAZEYH010000288.1:0-1650 GCA_964515895.1 uncultured Clostridiaceae bacterium
AGATCGTCTTTATAATGCCGAAATGAGTGTAGCTTCAAGAATATCAGCTATTTCAAGGTATGGCTTTTTATCAGAAGAAAGTATGGCCCGCAAGAAAATTGAAGAAACAATAGGTCAAACTATAGAATATATACAGCAAAAAGAAGGTATTGTACTTGCCGAGGCTCAGCAATATGCAATTAAAGAAGCACTTTTAAATGGAGTACTGGTTATTACAGGAGGTCCGGGTACTGGTAAAACTACTATAATAAAAAGTATAATTAAGATACTTAAGAGAGAAGGATATAAAGTAGTTCTGGCAGCACCTACTGGAAGAGCTGCAAAGCGAATGACGGAAGCTACGGGTTTTCAGGCAAAAACTATACACCGCCTTCTTGAAACGGGTTATATTGATGAAGATGAAGAACCTTCTTTTTTAAGGAATGAATTAAACCCAATAGATGCTGATATAGTAATTATAGATGAAATGTCTATGGTAGATATATTTCTGATGGATCATCTAGTTAAAGCAGTAAGACCGGGAGCAAAATTGATACTTGTTGGAGATGTAGATCAGCTACCTTCAGTTGGCCCGGGTAATGTGCTAAAAGATATTATATTAGGAGGCACAGTCAAGACTGTAAGACTCACAGAGGTATTCAGGCAGGCAGAAGAGAGCATGATTGTTGTAAATGCTCATAGAGTTAATCGTGGAGAAAGGCCATTATTAAATGTTAAAGAGAAAGACTTCTATTTTGTTAAAAGAAATAATGGAAACAGCATAGCAGAAACAGTTGTAGACTTATGTAGTAGAAGAATACCTGCACAATACGGTTATGACCCTATTAAGGATATACAGGTGTTAACCCCAATGAGAAAAGGCACTGTCGGTGTAGCTAACTTGAATGTAGAGATACAGAAGGTATTAAACCCTAAAAAACGGAGTAAAAAGGAAAAATCCTTCCCTAATTTTGTATACAGAGAGGGGGACCGGGTTATGCAGATTAAAAATAATTACAATATTAGATGGGAGAAGCTTGCTTATAATGACAGGGAAGAATGTACAGGAATAGTTTTGGAAAGCCGGGCAGCAACCGGGGAAAGAATAGGAGTAGTAGAAGAAGTAGGAAAAGGGTTAGCTGGAGGAACAGTTGATATAGGGGAAGGAATGGAAGTAACGGAGGAAGGGACGGGCATTTTTAATGGTGATACCGGCATCATACTAAAAATAAATGAACAAGATGAGGTTATAACGGTTTTGTTTGATGACGATAAAATAGTTGAATATTCTTTTGATGCTTTTGACGAAATAGAACCTGCATATGCAATGACTATTCATAAGAGTCAAGGAAGTGAGTTTCCTGTAGTAATATTACCTATTTTTTCAGGTCCGCCGGTATTAATGACGCGAAATCTTTTATATACAGCAATAACTAGAGCAAAGGATCTTGTTATTGTAGTAGGAATAGAAAAAGTTCTTCATTATATGGTAAACAATGACAGAGAGACTTTGAGATATTCAGGGTTAGCCGACAAGCTAGCAAAATATAACGCAATAGATTTATATTAGATATTTGATATTAAAAAGTTAATACCCCAAAATGGTATCGTAGACAAATGTGGATATATTTGTATTTACAATCAATGCAAATTGGTAATTATCGGACACAC
>CAZEYH010000288.1:1750-4277 GCA_964515895.1 uncultured Clostridiaceae bacterium
AATGTGGATATATTTGTATTTACAATCAATGCAAATTGGTAATTATCGGACACACAATAGATGCACATTGATAAACATTGATACTTATAGATACTTAAGGTTAACGGAGCGGCTAGTTTATGAAAAGTTATCTGGGATTTACTAAGAGTATTTTAGAATTTACAAAGAGTATTCTAGAAGCCACGGGGAAACTTGTTTTTCCTCCTAAATGTATATTTTGTTCAAAGTTACTGGGACCAGAGGTTCAGATGGAAATGTGTAAGGAATGTTTCAATAGAATTCCATTTATTGTTGATTATGGTGCTTTTATTGAGAAATTTTTATATGACACTGATACCCTATCTACCTGGTTTGATGGGGTGTTTTGCATATGCGAGTATAAGGGAATAATTAAACAATCAATAATGAGATACAAGTATTTTGGGAAAGCTCATTATTATAGAACTTTTGCTATGATTATAGCAGATAAGTTAAAAGAAATGATTAATATATCTGAATTTGATATAATAATAAGTGTTCCTTTACACAAACAGAGGGAGAGAAAGAGAGGTTATAATCAATCTCTCCTTATATCTAAGGAAATTAGTAAGATTATGGGGATACCTGACAAATCAAGTCTTTTAATAAGACACAGGTATACAGACACTCAAAGCCTGCTTCATAAAAATGAAAGGTATCTTAATGTAAAGAACTCATTTAGGGTAACTAATGAAAATGAAATAAGTGGTAAATCTATTTTGCTGGTTGATGATGTATTAACTACAGGTTATACCATAAATGAATGCAGCAGAATGTTAAAGGAATCAGGTGCAGAAAAAGTATATGCTGTCGTTATTGCAGCGGCATTGCATATATGAAAACTTATTGAATCGTAAATTGCATGAATGAAATTGCATGAATAAAATTATATATAGAAAATCTTTATTAAGTTTTGAAGGAGAGTTTACTATGGCTGAATTAAGAAATTGCAGAAAGTGTGGTAAATTATTTAACTATATCGGAGGAGTAAGCATGTGTCCGGTATGCAAAGATGAAGATGAAGCGGATTTCCAAAAAATAAAAAAATACCTTTATGAAAATCCCGGCGCATCTATTTCTCAGGTATCCGGTGACCTTAATATGACTATAGAAAAAATAAAGAGGTTTTTACGTGAGGGAAGGCTTGAAATTGTGGGAGATAATGGTATACCGGTATTACATTGCGAGAAATGCAGCAAGCCTATAAAAACAGGTCGACTTTGTGAAGACTGCAGCAGAGGTATTTCTAAAGAGTTTTCGTCGGTAATAAACAAGATGAAAAATAAAACTGGTTATAGTAGAGGAAACTACGGTTACGGGATGAGGTATCTATCAAGGGATAACAGAAAAAAAGATAAATAATTTATTAATGTTAACTTTTTTAAAAAATTACCGATATCATTAGTGAGGCATTTGTTAATAGAAATATGTAAAGAGTTGGGTATTTGATTTAAATGACTATTAAATAATTATTAAGTACAATTGTTAGAGGTGAAAAGAGAATATGAAAATATGGAGAGATATACCTGGTGTTACCGGAATATATGGTAAAAATAAAAATGTGAATAAAATAGTCGAAACCACCGAGGTTAAGCCTAAAAAAGATGTAATATCAATATCGGATAGAGCCAAAGATTATCAGCTTGCAATGAAACATTTAAAGGATATTCCGGATATCCGAAAAGACAAAGTTGAGGAAATAGAAAAAAAATTACACTCAGGGAATTACGATGTTAGTGGGAATGAAGTAGCTAATAAAATTATTAAGTCCATATTCGATACTAAAATATGAAATATATAAACTATGATATTGAGAAACCATGATACTAGGAACCTGATATTATAAACTGGCAGTTAAATATTGGAGAATGATACTGAATATAATGCATGAGCGGTAAGAATTATTATACTGAATATGCAATATTTATGATTTTATGGATAGAGCCAACGTTTGGGAGGATATGAATGCTTGATTTTCTATTGGTAGACAGACTTATTGAGATTTTAGAAAAAGAAGCTGAAATCTATAATTGCTTCCTTGAGCTATCAAGGGAAAAGACTATTATTATAATTAATGGAAACATAGTTAAATTGGAGAACATTACAAAAAGAGAGCATATTTTGGCCGATGAGATGAGTAAACTTGAAGAAGCAAGGGAAAAGGTTATGGCAGAAATTATCACTCATTTAGATAAAGATTTTTCAGCAGATAAAAATTTATCAGTAGATAAAGAGTATTTAGCAGATGAAGATTCTTCAAAGTTTACTATTACATCAATTATTGAATATATGAAAAAAATGGATAAAAAAGCCAAGTCTGCAGAAATAAAGGAACAATGTATAGAACAATTAAACTCAACACAAGCTGATACAGAACAAATGGAAAAAACTAATGTATTACATAGAGAAAAATATCATTTGATGCAAATAGAAAAACTTGAAAAATTTAAGGAGAATATTATTGCTATTGTTAATGAGCTTAAGGAGATTAACGAAATAAATTCGGACC
>CAZEYH010000289.1:0-4266 GCA_964515895.1 uncultured Clostridiaceae bacterium
GAAGCTATCTCCATAACTGAACCTCAATTAGCGAAGGAATTAGCTTCAAGACTTGATGGTCTAGATATTCGGGTCTTTTCGGGAAATGAAGGGTTGATCAGAATAGCAACCCTTAAGGATATTGATATGATTTTAAACTCAATTGTAGGAGTCGCAGGTCTAATACCTACTTTTGAAGCAATAAAGCATAAGAAAAATATAGCTCTTGCAAATAAGGAAACATTAGTGGCTGCCGGCAAGTTAATTATGGAGGAAACAAAAAAGAATAATGTTAAAATTATACCTGTAGACAGTGAACATTCTGCTATTTTTCAATGCATTATGGGCAACAATGAAAAAAATATTTCCAAGTTAATTTTAACTGCATCAGGAGGGCCATTTAGGGGCTTAAGGTATGAAGATTTAACTCATATTACACCTGAAGAAGCATTAGAACATCCTAATTGGAAAATGGGAAATAAAATAACTATTGATTCGGCTACCTTAATGAATAAGGGTCTTGAAGTTATAGAAGCCAAATGGCTTTTTGGCATTAATAAAGAAAAAATAGAAGTATTAATACATCCACAAAGCATAATCCATTCTATGGTTGAGTATATAGATGGTTCAGTCATAGCCCAATTAGGTTCTCCCGATATGAGGATACCTATTCAATTTGCCTTGACTTATCCTGAAAGAAGTTGCAACAGTTTTTCCAAGCTTAACCTAATTAAAAAAAGTCCTTTAACTTTTGAAGAGCCGGATTTGAATACATTTCCTTGTTTAAAATTAGCTTATCAAGCTCTTGAAGAATCAGGAACAATGCCTGCAGTTATGAATGGAGCAAATGAAATAGCAGTTGACCTTTTTCTGAACAGAAAAATAGGATTTAATCAAATTCATGAAATTATTGAAAAAGTAATGAAAAATCATATAGTGAATAAAAATCCAACCATTAATGATATAATAGAAGTGGATAAGTGGGCAAGAGAAGAAGTAGGAATATTATGGGAAAATTTAAATTGAGGGGGAGTTGCATAGATGAATTTGTTATTAGCATTTATTGCATTTAATTTTATAGTAATTGTTCATGAATTAGGTCATTTTATTGCAGCCAAATTAGCTGACATTAAGGTAATAGAGTTTTCTCTTTTTGTAGGTCCAAAACTTTTTAGTATTAAAAAAGGAGAAACGGAATATTCATTAAGGCTGTTTCCAATACTTGCATATGTGAAAATGGAAGGAGAGGAAGAGCAATCCGATAATGAAAGAGCATTTAATAAAAAACCGTTATCTACGAGAGCCGCTGTTATTGCTGCAGGACCATTAGCAAACTTGTTTATTGCTGTAATAGTGCTTTCTATAGTGTTTAGCATAACAGGATATGCAACAACAAGTCTTAATTACGTTGAAAAGGATTCTCCTGCGTACAATGCATCAATACAAAAAGGGGATAAAATCATAAGATACGATGGGAAAAAGATTTATCAACCTATGGATGTTATTCAATTTCTGTATGTTTATAAGGGAAAACCTGCAAAAGTTGAAGTAATGAGGGACGGTACTACTTTTCAAACCATAATAAATCCTTTGAAAATACCGGAACAAGAAAGATATTTGTTTGGCTTTAATGCGCAACAAATATCGGGAGAGCTTTCTAATGTAGTTAATACTGTAGCACCTAATACCCCGGCTGAAACGTCAGGATTAATGCCCGGAGACAAGGTTATTAAACTGAATAACATTCTTGTGTCTAATAAAAAAGATATAGATGATTTTATGAGTACTAATAAGGGAGAACCTATAAAGGTGACAGTATTGAGAAATGGTACTGAGATGATATTAGATATTACACCGTATATTCAAAAACTCCCGGAACAATATTATCTTGGTATAGAATATGAGTTTAAGAAAGGCAATATATTAGAGGTTATAGGTTATTCTCTCTCCTATGCCTATTCTACTGTGCGAAATGTAGCTTACAGTCTCATATGGCTGATAATGGGGAGAGTATCATTTAGTCAGATGACAGGACCTATAGGTATTGTAAGCACAATTGGTGAGGTGGTTGAACAGGGAACAACTTTCTTAGATAAAATATTATATCTGCTTAATATTACCGCATTTATAAGTATAGCTATCGGGGCTACTAATCTGGTACCATTTCCTGCCTTGGACGGAAACAAACTACTCTTAATATTAATAGAAGCTGTGAGAAAGAAACCCATTCCTCCTGAAAAAGAAGCCTTTATATCAATGATAGGCTTTGTAATATTAATAATTCTGGCGTTATTTACCGTTTATAATGATACATTGAGATTGATAAGAGGAGGGTAAAGTATTATAATAAAATGGGTTTTAATACTATAAGAAGAAAAAATACCATAAAGATCAGAATAGGTAATGAGTTTATAGGAGGGGATGCTCCAATTACAGTACAGTCAATGACTAATACCGATACCCGGGATATCTATAAAACAGTTGAGCAGATAAAGAGACTTGAAGATGCCGGGTGCGATATAGTCAGGGTGGCTGTTCCCAATAATGAAGCTGCCTTTGCTCTCAAACATATTAAAAAAGAAGCAAAAATACCTGTTGTGGCGGATATACATTTTGACTACCGTTTGGCAATAAGCAGTATGGAGAATGGTGCAGATAAGATAAGACTAAATCCTGGCAATATAGGAGGAGAAGAGCGGATACATCAGGTAGTTGAAGTGGCCAAATCAATGGATATTCCAATAAGGATAGGTGTTAATTCCGGTTCTGTTGAAAAAGATATAATAAGTAAATATGGAGGAATAACACCTGAAGGAATGGTCGAAAGTGCCTTAAGACATGCTGAGATACTTGAAAAGTATAAATTCCATAATATTGTAATATCTATTAAGGCATCGAACGTTCCAATGACTGTAGAAGCCTATAAGTTGATTTCCCAAAAATCACATTATCCACTGCATATAGGTGTAACTGAGGCAGGAACAGTATTTAGCGGTACTATAAAATCTGCTGTTGCATTAGGATATTTATTAGCTGAAGGGATAGGTGATACTTTAAGGATTTCTCTTACCGGGGATCCTGTTGAGGAAGTAAAGGTAGGTAAAGAAATTTTAAAGGCTTTGGAAATTGAGAAAGAGGGGATAGAAATAATATCCTGTCCTACTTGTGGCAGATGTTGCATTAATCTGATTCCTATAGTGAATGATATAGAAGAAAAAATAAAGAATAGCGAAAAATTGAAGTATATAAAAAAGAATATTAAAATTGCAGTAATGGGTTGTGTAGTTAATGGACCAGGAGAAGCAAAGGAAGCAGATATTGGCATTGCTGGGGGAAAAGGTGAAGCTCTGTTATTTAAAAAGGGTAAGATAATACGTAAGATTCCTCAAGAAAAAATTATAGATAAATTAATGGAGGAAATTGAAAAATTAACTTAAGGAGAGATTATTTATGCCTGTAAGTACAATTATCCCTGCTTTTAACGAGGAAAGAACTATCGGAGAAATAGTTAGGACATTAAAAAAGGTAGATATTATAGAAGAAATAATAGTAGTAAGTGATGGTTCTTGGGATAAGACAGCTGCAATTGCCAAAGAGTACGGAGCTATGGTAATTGAGTTACCTGAGAACATGGGAAAAGGTGCTGCACTAAAAAAAGGTCTTGAAGCTTGCAATAACGATATAGTTCTATTCCTTGATGCTGACTTAATAGGCTTAAGAGAAATACATATAAGGAAATTACTTGAACCTGTAATGAAAAATCAATGTGATATGGCAATAGGGATATTCGATAGGGGAAGAATTTCTACTGATTTAGCACAGATGATAGCCCCTCAACTATCAGGACAGAGAGGAGTTAGAAAGTCTGTTATCAATAATTTAAAAGACATGGAAATAACAGGATATGGAATTGAAGTAGCTTTAACTAAATATGCCAAAAAAGAGAAAATAAGAGTTATGGAAGTTAAACTAAGTAACTTAACCCATGTTACGAAAGAAGAAAAGTATGGCGTTAAAGATGGTTTTAATAAAAGACTTAAAATGTATTGGCAGATTTATAAAAGCTTAAGACCTGTTAGAAAATTTAAATTAAGATATGTAAAGAGATAAAGAGAGGCAAGATGTGAGAAGTTGGATGTCAAAGGTTATAGAGTGGAAAGTGGAGTTAAATTGAGTATAGGCATATGTAATTTATATAAAAGATAAGAGATAAAAGATAGATAAAAGATAAGAGATAAGAGATAAGGGGTATAGATAATGCAAAATATTACTTCAAACAACAACTTA
>CAZEYH010000290.1:0-4262 GCA_964515895.1 uncultured Clostridiaceae bacterium
AAAACCTACCATAGTATTTCTTTGGAAATATTGTTGGGAATTGAGAATATTATATTATCAACATATTCGTTAGCATGTGAAAGGTTGGTGTTAATGTTTTCGATCATCCATGAACTTATAAGATTTTGTTGAATTTTTGAGGTTAATGTGAACATAACAACAAGTAATATGAAAATTATTAATATATATGATCTGAATAGACTATACATGTTACTCTGATTAATTCGATTTATATTCTTTGCAAAAGATTTTTCTTCATATTAATTAAATGCACCCATATTCTTTAATTTTATTAATATATTTATACGAATTCATATATCTTATTCCTCTCTATATCAACATTTGGCTTAATTTATACTCCAAAGAGATAATTATATAATTTTAATATATTTTCATCATATATATTTATATCAGCACCATTCTTCCTTCGATAATGCAATAGTAAATAGCGCACCTTCACTTATATTATAGTTGAAGCCTTTTTTAAAATCTATATCATCAATATAAGCACGAATGAAAGTAGTATTCCCAATAGATAATTCATAAAAGCCATTATCCAGTATTCTTGCTGATTCAATTTCATAGAATCCATTTCGAGCTTGATCCGTTTTTATATCTATAAAAGTACCGGCTAGCTTATCAGGACTAATGTTTTCGGCAAACTCTACTATTATTTTATTATCTTCGGTAAGCTCTTTTGTAAAATCAATTACTTCCCCTAAAGCGGCTTCTTTTTCCGAAACAATAATTTTTTCTTCCACCTTGCAGAAAGAAACATCGTTTGTGTAGCGATAAACCATTTTATCATCTTTGAAGGAAATAACCGCTAAAAATCCACGGAAAGCAATTTTGTTATCTACCAGATAAGTATTATCGTCAATAGAATTTATTATATAATCAATTCTACCATTTTTCATAGTAACTTTAAGTGCCTTGGCTGTATAATCAGCAGGAGTATCATCTTCCATTACAATTGAAACTGCTTCCGCTTTTGTAAGATTACTTTCATTTTCATATGTTTCGATAATTGAAGCAAACTGACTTTTGATATTTTCGCCGCTATTATGAGCAATTAAATAAGTATATTCTTTTGGGTTGCCGGGTTTATTTTGTGGTGGTTGACCTTTTGCCAAAATAACTTCATCAACAGGGTCAATAACTGTTATGACAATGTGTACATTTCTCTGTTTTTCCCATACATTCCATGTGTCTTTAACTTTCCAATCTACACAAAACGAATCTTTTATAGCTGAATCTCTTTGAACGTCATAGAGGTAATTAAACCCACTTTCATGTGTTTCATCATAAGAAGGGGAAGCAATTTCAATATCTTGACCAGCGTAAGTTCCACCATTTTGCTTTACAAGATTTAGTCCTGAACTTGTGGCTTTACCTTCTGCTCCATGGAATATGTAACGATGATTGTTCCCACCGGTAACACGAAAGAAGTCAGCGACATAAGTGAAATTATCTATATTTACTACTATACTGCTCCTGCGATAACAGGATGTTTTTTCATATATAAGTGGTGCTTCAACATCCATTACACTAACAAATTTACCTGCATCAAAGTGATGTGGAATTCCAACAATGTGGCTTCTTCCGGGATGTTCATCTACCATAACGGTATCATGCGAAATGGTATTTACTGTCCAGCAGCGGCGCTCATGATTTCCGTCGGCAAAACATGGATAACCATGATCTGGATTTAGGAATACACCATAGGCATATAAACCTAACATTAAGGTATCACGATGACCGTGACCGGTATTTCTTCCATAATACATCCATACACACTTTGGTTCACCACCTTCATTTCTTATTTCTATTTTAGAAATACCGTAACCACTGTAATTTTTACTTTCCGAACGGAATTGCCCATATTTCCCTATAATTTCTTTAATTTCTCTGTCTATCTTTTCGCAATCATAAAGCATGTTACGTATAATATTACCAGACTGACCATTTTCTGCTCGAAGCCTTGCAGCAAGATCCAAAAGTTGTGCACTTTTTATATCTTTACTTACTTCAAAAAAAGATAATAGAGGTTGTTCGTGGATAGTTGTAAAAGGATTGCCGGCACTATGAGTGTCACCTATATTTAAACTATAACCATCTGCAATTAAATAAGGAATATCAAGATTAAACATCTTGCGGAATTTCGCATTGTTATACAGATCTTTTGAAGTTCCTTTTAAGAATTCAGCAATAAAATTAATACCGTTTAACCATATGCCGTTATATCCGACGGAAGTTTCATTTCCACACCCGTCATGATCCACTTCATTTATTAAAATACGATAAATATCCCCACATCCCAATCCTTTTGTATTAGTTGTAGATAGGATAAAATCTATACATTCATTAAAGTATTTTTCATTATCTAATACTAGTGCTGCTAATGCGATTGTTCCCTGATGCATGCCTACATTACCGTGAATACGATGGTTCTTTACTTCAGGCAAAATTTCATAAAGTATATTATTTTCGATATTCAATTTAATATCTTTAGAAGTCTTTGGTGCAGCAGGATTATTTTTATAAAATGACAGTTTATTAATTTCTTGGCAGGTCTTTTCATCAATTGCAGGAAAGAAGGCATCATAAGCTTTAATGAAATTATCAACAACACCCGGTTCCCATATTGATCCTACAATTTTTCCCCAGGCCCCTCCGGAATGTCTAAAATTGTCTTCCCATTTATAAACACAGGCATCAAACTCAGGATAAAAATCAGCTACACGATTTAATAGTATCAGACCGGCTTTTGCATATATATCATTTCCTGTATAAAGATATGCATCACGAAAAGTGCTAATTGCAGAGGTAACAAGTCCCCTCCCTAAGTCTTTGCCGGTTTCATAACGAGTACTGTTAATCCAGATAAACCAGTGATTAAAATAAGCAATGAATGTATAACGATTGTCTCCTATGGTTGTTTCTTTTTCAACTACACCTTTTTCTCTGTCATAAACTTTACTATAAGACTTAATCTTAATACCTTCAGGATTTACCCATCCAAACCCATTGTCAACACACCAGTCGGTAGGTTTCTCCAGATAAAGTTCATTTAATAAAAATTTAGGATTAGCTTTTTCATAATGGAACCTTCCATACTCATCAATTCCGCTCTTATAATAGGAATCAAAATCATTGGATGGAAATATGCTATGGCAATTGGGACATTCAAGTTTAAATGGTCTGTAAAAGGTATCGGCAAGGTAAGGGTAATTTCCAAACTTGTCAATTTCTTTACCGCAAACAGGACATCCTTTCATTTGATTTACACCATAGCTTCTAGGTAAATTTTGTTGTGTAATATAAAGCAAAAGATTTTCCATTCCGTAAGTCAGATAATCTTCTGCCAATGCAATAATCTGTTCTTTTTCTTTTTTTGCCCATTCGAACTTTTTAATGTTTTTTTTTGCATTTTTTAGTTTTTCTTCAGTATAAAAAGTTCTTTTGGTTTTTACAGTGTCATATTTGAAGCTTGCCATAATTTCCTACTCTCCTTTTAAGTATTAGATCAAATTCTCTTTGCTTAGCGATTCGGTGAGGGTTTTGTAATCCACCACTGAACGAGGTTTTATTATAAAGTCTCAATTCAGCTTCTGCCTATAGAGGCGAGAAACTTCTTGATGCTTTGGTTAAACCTAATTACCTATATTACATTATGAGTTAGAACAATTTTGTTTTCTTTGAATAGAAAATATTGTCCTTTTCAACAATTACTGCAGCAGAGACATATCCCGGACCAATATCATATTCTTTATAAATGGTTCCTTTTTCAACATTTACAAAACGTGCTTTACCATCTGCAAAAAAGAGTGCTGTTTCTTTATCATAAGCAAGCATCATATTAGATGAGATGTTAATTGTTTTTACTTCATTTAATTCTTCGTCATACACTACAGTTTTCCCATGTAAACAAAGCAAAAGTTTATTATCTATAGTAAGCAGATTTCCAAGTTTCGTGCCAAAAGGATAATCTATTTTTTTAACAAATTCACCATCATAATTAACTGCAACTATACTTGGTACACAGTCCAAAGAATCTAAACCGTTACTATTCTTTCACGTTGTATAATAAATATATTTTACCCCTGTAGCAATACTGTTCACTGCCTGTTTTTCAACACTAGATGGCCATGAATCTACTTTATTTGTTTTTGTATTAATCCGTGAAATACATCCTCCATATGTGCCATAATTTGCCCACCAACCGGTCCATATATTATTATCTGCACCAATTACACTTCTTG
>CAZEYH010000291.1:0-4247 GCA_964515895.1 uncultured Clostridiaceae bacterium
AGTTCCTGTTAATTTATCCTTTTTGCTTGTAAGGTTTCTTTCTTCTTGCCCTAAAGCACTAATTTCGCTATCTAACTCTTTCAATCTTTTCTCATTTTCTTGTATTTCTTCATCAAGAATTCTTTCAGTTATTCCTTCCACATCACTTTCTTCAAAACCGTATTTACGTATACTATTAATATTGTTTTTAATATTTTTTTCTATGCTGTTGATATTGCCTATTATAAACTCAATCTGGTCACTTGAAATTTTACGTTCCAATCCTTTAATCTTTGCCTCTATTTCATCTTGCGTCCCATCAACTTTCATGCCAGCTTTTTCAATTCTTAGTAATATTTTTATTTCATTAATTCTCGTTCTGTTTTGACCTCTACTATCTCTATTTATCCTGCATTGTTCTTTAATTTCAGAAATCTGTGTTTTTAATATTTCTAACTTCTTTTCCAACTCAGATTTCCTGTTTTCTATTATTTTCCCCTGCTTTATATAGTTTTCCAGATTTAATTTGCTTTCTTTTTCCTTTGAATTCAGTTCAATAAGATCTGTCAACTTCTCTATATCATACCTGTTTTCTTCTGTTTTACTGTCATTTTCTGCAACATTTTTCTCAGTTGTTTTAATATTGTTTTCGATTCCGTTTCTCTGATCCGCTAATTTCAAAAGTTCTTCATTGGACTTATCAATTTCAGAATTTATTTGTTTTAAACTTTCTAAAAGCTCGTTTATATATGATTCAGGAAATTGAAATATAAAGTCCTCAATACTGTTTATTAACTTTTTTATGCGGTTTTCGTCCTCTCTATACTGGTCAATTTTTGAACTTATCTCCTGAAGGTTTGAGTCTATTTTCTCCACATATTCTGTAAAGGCTCCTTGATCTATTGCAAGACTTGTGTTAGTTGCACGAATTACATAAATGTCCATCAATCCTACCAGATCTAATCCTTCAGGACAGAAGTAACTTTTTGCATCCATTCTTATACCTCTACTGCTATTTACAATAAGGACTACCGGATATTCCTCAACCAGCTCACTGATTTTCTCTGAAAGTAATTTTACTCTATCCATTTCACTCTCTTCTATAACTATGGAATATTGAATAAGTGGATTTAATCTTATGAGATCCTCCCTTTTTCCCTCATCCTGATGCTTAAGCCACAAGGTTCCCGGTAAGCAATTAACATCATTCTCCATAAAAAACTCATATACCTTTTTGATTTCATAATCAGGTATATAATAATCACAATCTTCCAGCAATAACTTCTTTTTCTGCATATCATGAAATCTGTTTATTTCACGGGTAAGCGAGTTGGACGTGGTATTCATTTTGCTCTTTAATTTATCACTAAAGTTGTCAGAATAAATATTTCCTTCAACTTCGTATACCAATGCTTGGTTTGTCAGTTGATTAAGCCTATCGTTATAACTTTGAATATCATTTTCAACGCCTATAGCCTTTTCTTTAAGTCCCGCAAGAGATTCCCTTATATTAGATTCTCGTATTTTGTTATCTTCCAATACATTTTGAAGTTTCGTTTTTTCTTCTAGTGCAAGATCTCTCTCCTTTATTAAAGTTTCCCCATACTCTTTCATCTTTCTCAAAGACTCTTCAGGTTCAAATACAATAGCCGTATCTTTGCTCCAGAAATATTGGGTAAGTTGCTTTATTTCCTTTTTAGTCTTTTCTATGTTATCTTCCAATACAGCTATATTTTTTATAACTCTGTCCCTCTCTTTATCAATTTCAGAAAGACTTAACCCTTTCTCGGAAATTTCCTTTTCTATATTTTCTTTTTTAAACATTAATTCATTATATTCTTCATCAAGAAGAGATTCTCTATCCTCTAACATGCTTTTCAAATAGAAGAGGCAATTTTGATACTCTTCCTCAAGTTCTCCCTGCTCCTTTGTAATACTCTCCAACATGGTCTTTTGCTCTATAAGCTGTTTTTTGTTATCTATAAAATCAATATAGTTATTTACTGAATATTGATATCTGATATCATAATCCAGTTTATTTTTTTCATCTGCTTTTGATTCTAAATTAATATTTAATTTTTCTAGTTCATCTTCAGTTAACTGTATTTGCTCCATTACCTTCCAATACTCAAGACTATCTCTTCTGTACTTCGCTTCTTGAATTTGGGATTTTGCTTTTTCTATATCTTCTTCAGCTTTTGCTATATCACCCTCAAGTCTCTTTATTAATATAATAAGCATATTTTCAAGGATACAAAGGTTTCGATAGTAAGCAAAATTTTCTTCTACCCTTTTTGTATAAGCTTGTACATCATGAAGTAATTCTTTGAATTTCTCTAGAAAACTATCGTATATTTTTATTCTATGCTGATATACTGGTATGCTTTTTAAGTTTTCCATGTGCTTCCTAAAGGTTTTTGCAAGTATGCCCTCTTCATCCCCATCCATTGGAGGCATGGAAGGGATTATTAATTTTTCAACTACATGTCTTGATTTTCTAGCACTTGTAAAAAACTTCTCAATACCACCTTCAGTTTGATTAATTGTCCTTATTGCATCAAATTCATCTTCAAAAAGATTATATGTTTCAAGCTTTTGTCTATAATCCTTTTGCCTGTCTCTTGAATAAATGTTTATCCTGTGTCTTGAAGATGAGGACAATTCACGCAAGAACTTACTATATTCGGAAAAACCTGCAACCTGCTTTTTATCATTAACCACAGGTATGTTTTTTATATCATATTTATTTGGGGAAGTATATGAATGGGTATAGGTAAAATATCGTAATCCATCTGTTCCCTTTGCAAAACACACTCCTGTTAAAAGATATTCCGGAGTAATTCTGTCACAAATCCATTCAGTCATTATGTGTACCGTACCTGAATCCAGTTTAAAGTAATCAGCAAATCGACGACTGCCTAATTGAGTGTTTGGTTTTAAAACTTGCAAGGCAAGCTGTAGTATTACGGTTTTACCACCCCCGTTTTCCAGATTCAAAAGAGTATTCTCTCCATCAAACTCAAACAATTCATCTGCTATATATTTTTTGTCATCATCAAATCTAAAATTTACTATTCTAAAACGATTAATTTTGGGCATAAAATCAATCCCTTTCTAAAATTAAGCTTCTTCAAGGAATGACAGTATCTCCTTCTTACGGTTGTTTTCAGGGTAATATCCCATTATAAGAGCATCCATTTTATTGGTTGTAAATATTTCATTTTCATTATCTATGTTTGCCAAACCCTGTTCTCTTAAAAACCTTATTGTTTTAAATATATAACTAATTCTTGTTCCGGTAGATAAGCTATACTGAACAATCTTTTCATCGTATGCCGGCATATCCAGCCATAGCTTTGCAACAGATGAAAAGTTGTAGCTTAACTTTTCATCTATCGTCTTTTTCCGATTATCTACGGTGTCTTTCTCACCAGTCTCTATTTCCTTTCTACCATCCATAGATCCGACATCTTCCACTACAATGTTCTCTACTCCATCCCTGTCGTCTTCTAACCGAATAATAGCTTCCATTTTCTGTGTAATGTAATTTTCAAGCTCTTCTACTTTCAACATTGTTCTACACTTGTTATTGTAATTCTCACCGTTGTAAAATTTTATTATTATAGCTAATATTATAACATAAACCACATATAGCTCAGTATTGTTGGAAATTCTCAAAGCACTTCTCAATTCCGCATTAGTAAAACCCAGAAGCCTGTTATCAATACGAGGAGAATAGTATAGAGTATCGCCTGCTCTTATGACGATTATACCGGCTTCTTCTTCCATAAGATGTACCAGATATGATACTTCAGGATCTTCATATTGATTAAACAACACAGGATCATCAGATTTTTTTATTTCCGATTTTTCTACTAACCCTAAAAATATATTAAAAGCTTTTCTTATAGAATCAGTATTTACATATTCCACTAAAACTCTCCCCTTACTATAAAATTAGTTATAACATTACCATTTTTAAATGTATATAATCTATTTGATGAGCCATTCGGTGATATCAAAGCCAACTTCTTGATTTCCTTATAATGTATGTTTTTTTCTATTATTCGCGATAACAGAAACTCTAAATTGATGTTATATGTGTTATCAGAAACAAGTTTTGTTCCTATTTCCAGTATTTCTACAATATCCAGTTCCTTGTTTTGATGAAGCATCATTACAAGACTGTAAAAATCGAAGTCTGAAGAAGCCCTATTGTAAGCATCATCATCAAACCTTTCTAGTACTGCTTCCAGAGTGGTTTCTAC
>CAZEYH010000292.1:0-4247 GCA_964515895.1 uncultured Clostridiaceae bacterium
TGGGTATGATTTAATTTCAATATTCGGTATAGGCTATCGCGGAATGAATCCTAAAATTAGTTGGATTAAGCCATGGATGGTAAATATGACCTTTGATATAATAATTTCAGCAATACTTATTATTGTTAGTGCGTGGAGAATAAAGCCTGTAAAGACAGTTAAAAAGGGGCTTGTTAAGCCTGTAAGGGAAAAAGAGATTTCAAAACTAGAAGTGAGAAGTGAAAAGTGAGAAGAAAAGATATAAAACATGTCAATGTTTTCAAGAATATTATAAACAGGGAAAATACTGAGTCAATGAATAATATAAAAGATAGTAAAAACATGAAAAACATACTAAAAGCAATAACACCCTTGAGAAGAAGAATACACTTTAATAGGGCAATTGCTATCTTGGCCACAGGACTTGTTATTTCAGCAGGCATATCGTTGATACTGGCTTTTATTTCCATAGTTATGCCTATACCATTCCTATTTAAAAAAATGGTTTCAATTTATCTTATTTTAACCGCAAGTTCAATTATTACGTCTCTTTTATTAAGACCCGGTTTGCTTCATACATTGAGAATTGGTGATCGTTTAGGATTAGATGAAAGGCTGGTAACCGCATATTATATAGATGATAATTCACCAATATCACAGTTGCAAATTATGGATACTCTGGAGACAGTTAAGAAAAAGGATTTTAAAAGACTATATCCTTTGAAGTTTCCCATGAGTGAATTCTTGATTTTTCTAGGGCTTACTTTTCTTGTAGCTGCGATTTCCATCATACCTTCGGCAGCAAAAGAAAAAGCTATAGTTATGGAAAATACCTTAAAAGAGATTGAAACACAGATAGAGAAGTTGGATAAAGAAAAAGATGAAATCCTCTTGGAACATGAACTTGTTGCTGAAGAAATTGAGCAGCTTTTAAAAGAACTAAAACAGGCACAAAATGAAGAGGATGCTATTAAGGCATTGTCTATGACAAGAAATAAGTTTGAGGAAATGCTTGAGGAATTGATTGAAAAGGGACAAGATGGTGAGGGGTTAGAAGGATCAGAAGAGATAAGTGATGAGCTTGAGAAAAAGTCGGAGAAGAAGTTGGATAAAGAGTTAGAAAAAAAATTAGGTGATTTAATTGCATCACTTGATAATTCAAAGAATAAAATTGCAGATACGGCCGGAAGGGATAGTATAAATCTTGCACAAATGGATAAATTGGGAAATAAGGAACAGCAGAAGCATGGAGGTACAAATAGCCAAGGGGATAAAGGTAAAAATAGCAGTGGTGACGGTTCCAATGCAGGTAGAAACGGAAGCACTGACAATCATAGCACGGGCAATCAGGGAAGTGCAGGTAATGATGCCGGAAGTACAGGAAAGAGCGGAAGTGAAAGTGGCAGTGACGAAAATGGTACAGGTGGAAAAAGTGAAAATAACAATGGAAGCGGAAGTGACGGTAATCAAACCGATATTAATGGAAGCAGCGAAGGTACCGGTCAAGGCACCGGGCAGAATTTCGGAGAAAGCGAAGGACAGATAACCGGTGAAGTCACAGGTCAAAGTGCAGGAGAAGGTTCGAGTCAAGGCACCGGTCAAGGTAGTAATACCGGACAAGGCACCGGAGAGGGTACAGGGCAAGGTGCCGCCGCCGGGGAAGGTAGTGGGGAGGGTGTCGGGGAAGGCAGCAGTAGCGGTGTAGAAGGATATAGTGGAGAAAACTCAGATAATGGATCTGCTGGCAGAGAGCCGGGAGAAAAGAAGACAAAAGATTATGAAATGGTTTATATACCAAAAAGAT
This sequence comes from uncultured Clostridiaceae bacterium, assembly GCA_964515895.1. Taxonomy (GTDB): domain Bacteria; phylum Bacillota; class Clostridia; order Acetivibrionales; family DUMC01; genus CAZEYH01. Next base: position 1,784 of record CAZEYH010000292.1, read on the forward strand.
TAGGTGGAGATACTCAGGTATCTTCAGTAAAGGGAAGCATATCCGATTCAGGGGATAGCATCTGGTATGATGCTAAAGGTGCACCTGTAGAAAGAGGTTACATGGTACCCTATAATGAAGTTTTGCAACATTATAAAGATGAGGCCGTTACAGGGATTGAAAATCACCCCGTACCACCGGGAATGAAAGAAATTGTCAGGGATTATTTTTCATCTCTCGAATGAAGGTAAGTAATAATTTAATATTTAAGTCTACAGAAAACGGGGGAATTATGGTAGCAATATAAATTATAGAGAGAATTTACAAGGGGAGTGTAAAGATGGAAGCAAACAAAAACCATAATATAGACAAGAGCAACAGTAATAATATAAATAATAGTAGTAATGCAAACAACATCAATAATGCAACAAACATAACAGACAATGTGAAATCAAAAGAAATTGAAATTAGTAAAATGATTGAAATTGTGCTTAAAATAGAAAATGAAATATCAAAACACATGATAGGACAAAAAGAACTAATAAGGCAGTTGATTATTGCTATTTTGTGCGGAGGAAATGTTCTTTTGGAGGGGGTTCCCGGACTGGGAAAAACCAGACTTGTCAAAACTATAGGTAAAGTGCTTGATCTTAAATTTTCAAGAATACAGTTTACTCCCGACCTTATGCCGGCCGATGTAGTTGGTACCAATATAATACAAAAATCAGGTGAAGGTGAAGGTATGTTTCGCTTTCAACCCGGACCTGTGTTTAGCAACATTGTTCTTGCCGATGAAATAAACAGGGCAACCCCGAAAACTCAGAGTGCTCTGCTGGAAGCAATGCAGGAACAGACAGTAACTGCTACCGGCACTACTTATACTCTTCCGCAGCCATTTTTTGTACTTGCTACACAGAACCCTATTGAGATGGAAGGCACATATCCCTTACCTGAAGCTCAAATGGACAGATTCCTTTTTAAATTAAATGTACCGTTCCCTTCACTAGATGAACTATCCGATATTGTTACAATGACTACCGGGGGTCAGGAGAAAGAGCTTAAAGCGGTGTGCAGTGGAAAGGAAATTATATCAATGAGAAGACTTGCTCAAGAGATACCTATTGCAAAGCCGGTTCTTGAGTTTGCTATGAAATTGGTGTTGGCAACTCATCCTGAAAGTAAATATGCTACCGAAAAAACTAAAAAATATATCCGTTTTGGTTCAAGCCCCAGAGGTGCTCAATCAATGGTATCTGCAGCCCGTATAAAAGCAATACTGGATGGCAGGTATAATGTGTCATTTAGCGATATAAAATTTGCTGCATATCCCTCTTTAAGACATAGAATTTTTATTAACTTTGAGGGTGTTTCAGAAGGATTGACAACTGATGAGTTCATTAAAGAGCTAATTGTCGAATTGGAAAAAGAGATATAAAAATTACGTAAGTAGGATATTTGTAGATGAGTGTGGTGTTAGAACGTTATGAGCAAGAGTATGAGTGAGCTTTTTGACAGTGAATTTATAAATAAAATACAAAGAATAGCCCTTTCGAAAGGAATTATAGTTACCGGAGGAGCAGGAGGGAATAGAAAATCCAGGCAGAAGGGTTCATCTGTAGAATTTTCAGACTACAGAGAGTATTCTGAAGGTGATGACTTCAAGAGGATTGACTGGAATGCCTATGGCCGTTTTGAAAAGCTTTATGTAAAACTTTTTATGGAAGAAAGGGAAGCTCCCATTAATATTTTCCTCGATACAAGCAAGTCTATGGATTGGGGAGAGCCTAATAAAAATTTTGCTTCAAGAAGGCTTGCTGCTGCACTGGGATACATGAGCCTTTGTAGCTATGATAGGGTTTCGGTTATTTGCTTAAGTGACAGAGTAGAAAAGAGTAGAGAAAGCCTAAGAGGGAAGCATTTTTTACCGGAATTGCTATTATTTCTTGAAAATATAGAATATAAAAATGGTCCCGGTTTTTATGAAACTATTAAAGGCTATAATTTAAGAGCCGACAGGGGTGTTTCAATAGTTATTTCAGACCTATTTTCACCGGGAGAATTAACAGAAATGATAAAATATCTCCAATATAGAAAACAAGATGTATATATCTGTCAAATACTTGCACCATGGGAAATAATGCCCGAAATAAATTCAAACTTAAGACTGGTAGATTCGGAAACCGGAGAAGTTATGGATGTAACAATGACGCCGCGGTTATTAAAATCATACAGCAAGGTCTATAACGATTTTATATTAAAAGTTCAGGAAGAATGTTTTAGAAGAGGAGCGTATTATTATATGATGAATTCCGAAATGCCGATAGAACAGATGATGGGCATGTTTTAGAATCAATTTGGAAAATTAAATTCCACTCTAGCCTCTCACTTCTAATCTCTAACCTCTAATCTTCCACTTCTCACCTCAAGTATCGACATCCGTGTCGTGAATTACGAATTTTTCCTTGCCTTAAACATAACAATCCGT
>CAZEYH010000293.1:0-4245 GCA_964515895.1 uncultured Clostridiaceae bacterium
ATCCACTCATTATTTAATGCAAATATTATAGGACTTTGTGCCCAATGTCCCTGGCAATCAGAATAACAATGCCCATTGAGCCATAAGCTATAATAATTCCATACACTTGATGTTTCCTGCCCCAAGCTCCAGCTTCCCGTACCCTTAAGGCCATATTTTTTTACAAGACTTAACTTATGTTTTAAAGACCGCTCATTCTCATACCATACTGTATATGTTCCCGGGCGCATTTTACTTCCATTTATAATAGGTTTTTCATGTTCAGATTTTATTGTTATAATGGCCTTGGGTGAAAGGTATTTACTGCTAAAGGAAACACTTCCTCCGTATTTTGTAATAATTCCTTCTGCAAATCTAAGACTTATACCCTGTCCACTCATACCTCCGCCGCTTCTCCACATTCGCCCATAGAAAGGTATGCCTAATACAATCTTCTCTTTAGGTACCTTTTTAAGGGCATACTTAATTGAGTTTTCAACAAAATCAATGCTTGCTACAGGTCCCTGAGCTCCACCTCCATAATGTTCGTCATATGCCATGACCATTAAATAGTCACTATATTTTCCCAGTTCTTCATAATCGTAAGAACCATGCCACCCTGTTGTTATACCTCTTGGATTAGCAGCAACTGCTACAGCAATGGTTTTATCATCAGGAAGTCTTCTCCTTAACATTTTCACAAATTCTACATATCTATCCCGGTCTTTTTCGGTAAGGTCTTCTATATCAATGTTAATTCCATCAAGATTATACTTTTCTATAATTTCGACAATCTCGTTAGCCAGCTTATGCCTTTTGCTAATAGCCAATCTCCCTGAAGTACGATCCCAGTCGTTACTCAAATAAGGAACAACTTTAATACCTCTACTATGCATCTCATCAATAAACTCTTTATCTATAGTTGAGGAAAGAATTAAATTTCCCTTTTTACTCAAGCTAAAATAATTGGGGGCAACTTCACTAATTGACCCATTTGTATTTTCCACATATTTCACATAAGAGGCTTTATCGTTATAATGTATGTATGACATATTGAATTTAGGTGATATTTGGGATTCTGTTGAAGTCAAATTTGCTATATTCAATGATGATGTATTTGCCAATACAGATAAAGGCACAGGTACAACAAATAAGAACATAAATATTATCAATATCATTAATGCAATTAATACTCTTCCAAGCAATCTTACCGGTAACTCTGTCAATTTTGTTTTTGAGATTTTCCCCATTGTTACATTTTTCCCCAACATATTATTTTATTTCTCCCTACTATCTTGATATGGGAACACACCTCTGCTGTGCCGACATTACATTTTGCGGAATGTCCCCGATGTGCTGCTGTTCTGCTTTGACATTTATATTTTATTTTGCAAGTATTAGAATATTCAATACATCATCTTTTGTCAATTTTACAAAATTGCCTACTGTATCTCCATTAGTCATTTTGCATTTGTCAGCCATTTCTTTAAGCCTGTCTTCAGGAATATCAGCTTCTTTCAATGTAGTAGGAAACCCTATTTCTTTAAAGAACTTTTCTAACCTGTTTATCCCTTCCAGTACAGTCTTTTCAGGTGACCCAAAAGAGTATTCAACGTCCCATACCCTAGTTGCAAACTGTGCAAACCTGTTAATATTATGTTTATAGACATATTTCATCCAAGCAGGAAAAACAATTGCAAGTCCTGCACCGTGAGCAATATCATAAATTCCACTTAATTCATGTTCAATTTGGTGTGAAGTCCAGTCACCAATTCTACCGGTATTTAGAAGTCCATTGTGAGCAATAGTTCCAGCCCACATTATCTCCGCTCTGGCATTATAATTATCTGGTTCCTCTAATACTATAGGAGCATTATTTATTACAGTTTTTAAAGTTGCTTCGCATAGTCTGTCTGTAAGTTCTACGTTAAGAGTATTTGTAAAATATCTTTCCATTATGTGGGCCATAATGTCAGCAACACCGCATACAGTCTGATATGGTGGCAAAGTAAAGGTAAGCTCCGGGTTCATTATAGCAAATTTAGGCCTTATAATATCATTATTAAGTCCTCTCTTATACCATCCATCCTCATTTGTAATAACGGAACTATTACTAGCCTCACTTCCGGCTGCTGCTATAGTAAGAACAACACCTACCGGAATGGATTCTTCAGGTTCTGCTTTCCCTGAATAAAAGTCCCATACATCTCTATTATATGGTACTCCTACACCTATAGCCTTTGACGAATCAATTGTACTGCCTCCACCAACTGCAAGAATAAAGTTAATATCATTCTCTCTACATATTTTGATACCTTCCTTAACAAGGCTTAACCTAGGATTAGGCTGTACTCCTGAAAGCTCAATATATTCAATACCTGACTCGTTAAGTGATTTTACTACTTTATCATAAAGACCTGTTTTCTTGATGCTGCCTCCCCCATAATGAAGAAGGATCTTCTTATTTTTACTATGTTTTAAAGTTTCTTCTCCTACTCGTTTTTCAGTTCCCTTACCAAATATAATTTTTGTCGGGCTAATAAAATCAAAGTTCTCCATATGTATCCTCCTCTTTTATTGTCTTTCTTTAAGAAAATGATATAGCTTTTGCAATGTAATTCTGATTGTCAATCCCTATCCATGACCTAATATATGTTGCTAAATCTTTACTTCATTATTATATATTAAATTGACATTATTTTCAACAAAATTGATTTTCTCCATAAATATAATTAACGGTGCATATATTTCAAATTGAAATATGCACCGTTATGTCAATCGTTGGTCGCCGGTTAAGCCTTTATTAACTTACACCTCCAATAACTTTCCCATAAAGAGAATTGTTTCGGTTTCATCATCTGCTATAAGAAAAATAAACGGTCTGTCAGCAATAAACATAATTGGTTCAATTGCAGCAGCTTCCTTCATTTCAACCACAGTTACACCTGCAGCCTCGCTACCTTCTTCGTTAACTTCAATAACAGCCTTGTGCAGCACTCTGCTTATATAAATATCATCTCTTATACCGGAGAAATCTGCAGAATCACTAAACGCTTCCCCCATACCAAGTGCAGTTAGACTATCATTTAAATTCTTTATTCCATATTCCAACTTGAAACGGGGCAGATGCAAAATTACATCATCATTCTTCGAAAGGCTTTCCTTTAGTTCCTTCCATTTTTCAACACTGAACTCTTCTATATAGTCATTTATTCTTACACCTTGTTCCGGAAGTATACAATACATAGCTGTTTTCTCATTACCATATGGAAGTCTTACTATTTTTGATTTTCCAACCTCTCCATATTCTATTTTGCCTTTTCTGCTCATCATTTGCGCTTCTTGTTTCTTCCCATCATCTTTATTAAAAGTTCCTGTAAAGGTAAGTTTCTTGTCAAACTGCTTTGTCCATTGCCCTTTAAAATATATGGCATTAATAAGATACATTATTACATCGGGCGATATGGGCGGTTCAATCATTTTATCGATTTTACCTTTTGTAGCTTTACTAATCCATCCATTTATAGTATCAGCAGCTTTTATATCTTGAAAATCAATCTCACTAATATAAGCATTAAAGTTATCTTTATTGGTTGATAGAAAATCCGACCTTATTTCCTCCCCTTTTCTAAACCATATTGAGTTGCTTATATTAAGCTGGACTTTAGGATCTACATTATTAAGGTAAGCCAACAGGTTTTTATATCCAATATTCAGGTTTTCAAGCTCTATCCCTTTGTATTGTAAAGCTTCTGCCATCGCCTCAGCAGTAGTAGTTCTAGCACCGTTATATGTCATTGCGAGTGCTGTTGAAATACTGAGAGGCGATATAAAAATGCTTTTGTCCGCGTCCTCTAAATTAATCTTTTGGAACATATTAAATGCAAAAATTTCATTTCCTCCGATAAGTCCGGAATCAATCTTACTCAAATCAAAGGATGCCTGTTTGTTTCCGCCGATACCGGTGCTTCTGTTCCTGTCTGGATTCACACAACCGGCCAAAAGACCTGCAATCATTATAATAGATATCAGTATACTTATTGTTTTTTTCATCCGTTCCACTCCTCATATTATATTCTCATTATGTTTCTATTTTATTCTTATTCAAAACCATTCCTTGATATTAAATTGAACGCAACTGCTACATCTTTTGGGGTGCATTTAATATATCTGATATGTAATATGGTAGATTCGATTTCTAAAGTATAATGGTTTGAACAAAGCCCACGGATTGTTATGTTTAAGGCAAGGAAAAATTCGTAATTC
>CAZEYH010000294.1:0-4225 GCA_964515895.1 uncultured Clostridiaceae bacterium
AAGACCCTAATGTTACTCTCTGTGACGATACTAATTGCCTTTTTTGCAAGCGTTTCAATATGTAGGTAATAGCAATGGAATATGGAGATTTGAATGAACTATTTTAGCCTCAAACAATAACCAGGGCTTTGACAAAATTTTGAAAGTCTAAGTTATTGAATTTACTGCAAAAGATTTATGACAAATAAACACTATTCTAATCAAAGTCAAGGTATGATATAATTTTTGAGAGGTGGTGTATGTGCTTAAAGCTCTAATTGTGGACGATAAGCTTGTAACATTACAGGGCCTTAAGAAGTTAATTCCTTGGGATGAATTGAATGCTCAGGTTGTTGGTGAAGCGCAAAATGGGGAAGATGCTTTAAAGCTTGCAATGAAACTTAATCCGGATATAATAATTTCCGACATAAGGATGCCGGTTATGGACGGTCTTGAGTTATGTAAACAGTTACATTCTGTTCTGCCTAATGCAATAAAGATACTTCTTACAGCATATAGTGATTTTTCCTACGCTCAGACAGCTATAAAGTATGGAGTTACAGATTATATTTTAAAACCAATTAATCATCAAAAAATCGAACAAATAATTAACAAAATAAAAGATATTTCAAGTACTAAAAAACAAATCAATGCTTTCCTAAATTATATGTATAATTCGAATTTACGTGAAGAACTTTCAACTGCTCTTCAAGTAGGGGATATAGATATCGTTGAAAATTTCTTTAACAATGAATTAAATAGAATTGATAAATATAACGACACATTAGTTAAGGAATGGGGTATAGTATTATTTGATGTTTACTATGAGGTGATTGAAAAAATTAAAGGGCTAGTGCCTGACGAGCTTATAGCTTCAAAGGACTATAAGTGGAGTAAATTATTATCAATTGAAAGCAAATATGAGATTAAAATACTTATAAGAGATTTATATATACAGACTGTAAACTATATATACAATGTTAAAAATTCAAGGAATAATGCTAATATAGAATTTATTGATAAATATATTAATGAAAATTATCATGATTCTAATATGAGTGTTATGAGCATATCAGACAGGCTAGGACTTACTCCTAATTATATCAGCAATATATTTAGACAGGCCACCGGTGGAAATATCAGTAAGTATATAACAGAACTGAGACTTAAAAAAGCGAAAGAATTACTTTGTGACCCATCAATTATGGTTACTGATATTGCTCTGAAAGTAGGTTATAATGATCCACGGTATTTTACAAAAATATTCAAAAAAAACGAAGGACTGACACCTTCTGAATATAGAAATGCTTTATTACAGCATTTAAAAAGGGAGATATAAAATGTGGAGGAAACTTGGTATTACTGCAAGGATATCTATTTTGTTCATCATTGTTATTGTAATTTTAATTCTTATGTCAGGGCTTGCAATGTACATTAATATCTATAATATTTTTCGAGAACGTGTGGTTGAAGATTTAACACAATTATCACTTCAGATCAAATATAATATTGATGCAATAATAAGTGGTGTTGATCAAGCAACCATGCATTTATATACAGATGCAACAATAATTGAAGCATTGAGTAATAGCAATTTATCTGCATCCCAAATTTATGAGTCAATCAGAATGATAAATAATCAGCTATATAATTTATCATTAAATAATGTGTTATCATCATACAATACATCTTTTTTTCTTGGTGAAAACATACCTCTTGCCAGGAAAATACCTTCTTCAAGTTTTCTTTATAGTGGAGTGTATAGTAGTTCTAGTATTCTTGAAACAGATTGGTATAAGAAGGCAGTGGAAAATGATGGAACCCTATACTTATCAATCATCCATGATAAACACCAAGTTCCCTATATATGCTTTTCAAGATTAATCAAAAATTGTCTTTCCTCCAAGCAGGTTGATATAAGTAGTGACGGAGATGAAAGGTTAGGGGTTGCAACTATAAGTTTTGATATTTATCATATAGGAAACCTATTAGATGAGGCAAAACTGACGCCCAACTCCCAAATTATTTTTACCTCGGAAGAAGGAAGTATATTATATAGTACAAATGAAGAAGTAACAGGAAGCAATATATCTGAACATACGTTTTCAAGTTTTGCTAATAACTATAGTGAAACAGGTACTTATATTGAAAAATATAGAGATGATCATTATTTAGTAAACAGTTTGATACTAAGATCTAACTGTCATCTTTTAACTATAATACCTATGAGCGATATAACTCAAAGAGTTGCTATAATAAGACAAATAGTTATTATGGCATGTATTGTATCAGCTGTTATAGGAATATTTTTAACATTGTTAATATCTAATAGTGTAACTCGACCAATTAGAACATTGGCAGGAGTTATGTCCGGGATACAAAATCAAGAAAATCTTGACATGTATCTTGAGCCCCCTTCAAATGATGAAGTAGGGGTATTATACGAGAGTTTTAACAGTATGATGTCTAGAATAACAAAGTTAATTGATGATGTATATGAAACTGGTAGAAAACAGAGGGAGGCTGAAATTAAAGCTCTAGAATCTCAAATTAATCCTCATTTTCTGTATAATACCCTGGATTCAGTAAATTGGTTGGCATTGAGTGCAGGTGCTAATGATATTTCCGAGATTATATCATCTCTATCAGAGCTTTTAAGATATAGTATTAAAAACGAGAATGAGCTGATTGCAATAAAGGAGGAAAAGATACAGCTTAAAAACTATATTAATATTCAGAAAATGTGTTATGAAGATAGTTTTGATGTAGTATTCAGCATTGACGAAAATTTAATGACCACCAAAATTCCCAAACTTGTATTGCAGCCTCTGGTTGAAAATTCAATACTTCATGGAATTTCTAAAATAAGTTGCAGAGGGTATATTGAAATAAAAGGGTATACAAAAGGCAATAAAAAGGTTATCATTACTGTTGAGGACAATGGACAGAATTTTGATGTTAAATACCTCAATAATATTTTGAGATTAGATAAACATATTAAAGAAAAGGGTGGACATGGTATTAGAAATGTAGACCAGCGTATTAAACTTCATTTTGGAGAGGAATACGGATTACATTATGAAGTAAGCGTCTATGGTGGTGCTAAAGCTATAGTTGAGTTACCATATAAAGGTGAATATATGATGGAGGTCATATTATGAGTACAGCAAAATATGAAGTGGTTGTGTGTGGCGGAGGTATTGCAGGAATTGCTGCGGCACTTGCAGCTGCAAGAAGTGGTGCAAGGACATGTCTGCTTGAAAGAGAATATGCACTTGGCGGACTTGCAACTCTTGGTTTGATTGTAATATACCTTCCTCTTTGCGATGGAGATGGGGTTAAAATGTCTGCTGGTATCGCGGAGGAACTTCTAAAACTGTCAATTAAATATGGTCCGGGTGAAATTCCTGAAGTCTGGGCACGAGAAGATGCTACAGAGGCTGAACGCGCCGGTACACGCTACCGAGTTCAATATAATGCGGCATCTATGATGATTGCAGCCGAGGAACTGCTTTTATCCGAGAATGTTACAATTTTCTATGGTGTACATATTTCCGGGGTAGAATGTAAAGATGGTAAAATTACTGCTGTAGTAATTGAAACTAAGACCGGAAAAAGGACCATCAATGGCTGTTCTTTCATAGATGCAACCGGAGATGCAGATGTATGTTGGTTAGCTGGTGAAGATACAGTAGATGACCCAACAAACAGGCGTACTGGATGGTATTTTTCTTACGATGGAAAAGATTTGAAACTTAATGGTCTAACCGATCCTCTTTATACTGATATTCCTGAAAATAGTCGTCTTTATTGTGGTACAACACTTGAAGATATTAGTCAGCATTGTATTGATGGTAGAAAAATGATTCTAGAACATGTACAAGCTATAAAAAAGGATAGTAATCCAAATATATATCCATTAATTATACCAACAATTCCGGGCTTTCGTATGACTCGCAGATTAGCCGGAACCTTTGAATTCAGTGAAGATTTACATGAACGCTGTTGGTTTACAGATGCAATTGGCATGATTGGCAACTGGAAGCATGCACATCTTCGTTATAGTATCCCTTACAGAGTAATTAAGGCAGTGAAAAACTCTAATCTCTTTGCAGTTGGCCGTTGCTGCAGCGCTGATAAGAGTGGCTGGGATTTGACTCGCGTAATTCCAACCTGTGCTGTTACCGGTGAGGCTGCAGGTACTGCTGCTGCTATGCTTGCTGCAACCGGGAAACAACCTGAAATT
>CAZEYH010000295.1:0-4218 GCA_964515895.1 uncultured Clostridiaceae bacterium
CTTTACTATTTCACAAATAATTCTCTCAACTTCAACACAAATACCATTGAATTTGGCCTTAAGGGCTTCACTTAATTCACATCCAAATTCTGCTTCTGCTATTTCAATACCAATTAAATAGCCTTTTAGTGGTTTTGAGTATAGTCTCATTAAGTCAAAAATACTCATGTCATGTTGAGTGTTAGTTTCTCCATATACAGTAATTGCCTCCTGCAACTTATATAAATGAACGCTTCCGGCTACTGCTCCTGAATATACAGCATCCAGAATAATAACAAAGTCCTCTTCTTTTAGCTGGTGAAAGCAAAACTGAAAATCGGTTTCTCCTATAATAACTTCAATTCCCATTGAATCCAAATTGTTTTTTAAATTTTCCAGAATAGCTATGGTAATACCATCATCCATCATAAGCCTGTTTCCAATACCAATAACTTTTATCATGTCACAAAACAACCCAATCAAATTATTCTTGAATGCATTTGCAACGCAACATTTATAACTTTTATTTCCGTCGTTTTAAATTGCAAACCTTTATATCACGCAATCCAATGTATCGCCAAATGTTATCAGTAATGCGTTGGATTTGCATTAATAATTACACCACTAAATATATATGCTGATATCGGTATGAAAATTTGAAAATCTTCAAAGAATAAATATAATATTAAAAAAAAGGAAGACAGAAAATTCAACAGCAGCAAGCACAAAATTTTCAGGCGCCATTACAGTAGAAACCGGCTATATAAGCCGGTTTTATACCTTGTGAACTATTAAAAAGGAAGGTCATGCATTCGCGTTTACTTCCATCTTGAGCCTGTTTGACAGTGTTTCCGGTTCTCTTTTTGCACACCTTGGCAAGCATACTCCGATTCTTACGGTAAGCGATGAGTTTCATATGGGCATACAGCATTAAGAATGTACATGCATGAGCATCTATGTGGAAAATATAGCCATTCATAACCCCTGTGAAGGCAGACATTTTCTTACCCCTTCATCCGTTTATAATATCAAAATAGATGTCAAGAATGGAATGATTCAGCTGCTGTTGAATGATATAAGAAACATTAATGTTTGTTACCGGTGCATTTCGACATTTTTTAAATCCTTTCAAAGTCAATCTATATAAATTGCATAATAGTTTTATTCCTGTATTGCATTTGCTAAAAAACTAAAAACAAAATAACATTCAGTCCTGTAATACTACTATCAAGCTAATTGATTTTTTAAGCATAAAATAATTAAAGATGTAATTAAGGGCAAAAAGCTTGAATAGTCGACAGTACCAGTGTTTATCTGGAAAATTATACTGACTGGTTTTATAGGTGCATAAATTATTGGCTAAATATACATTGTGTATTGAGATATATATAACTTGCAGAAAACTATATTCAGTTGAAGCTATGAATGAAACCAGATTTGATGTCGTATCCTATTAAAGATAACTATATGACTTAACTGCTATAAAAATAAAATTTCGGAGATGCGATAAAGAGAAGAATAAGTTGTCGATATCTTTTACAGAGAACTCCGGTAAGCTGAGAAGGAGTAAAGAATAAATAACCGAATATGGTCTCAGAGCTTTCACGCCGAATCCTTTTTAGGGTTTAGACTGCGACGGGTGCTCCCGTTATAGTACCGGAATATAATCAGGATTTATTTATTCTGCCATACTTGCTAAGGTTGGTGCTGTGAATCATCAATAAACATTAATGAAGCAGAATCCGAGGAACTTATGTCAAAAAATAAAGGACTTGTATGCATTATTATTGTCAAATTAGATTAAAATACTATTGTCATTAAAAGTATGGAGAAAGAACTTTTCTTCTCCCTCATAATACCCAATAACACTGACAGAGCAGCATTTAAGCGGAGCCCCAAGTTGAAAACGTGTGGTCTGTGGTATTCCCAGAATTCCACAGATAATAACCCTGATAGTACCTCCATGAGACACAATCGCAACACGCGATGCCTTGCTTCTAGCTATAGCATTCAGTGCAACACTGCAACGTTCCCAAACATCCTGCCCGCATTCTCCACCAGGATATCTCATATCATCTTTATGGAGCTTCCATTCTGCAAAGCAGTCCGGAAAACTATCCCATGATGACACATGAATTTCACCCATGTTAATCTCTCTGAATGCGTTATCAATATTGACATCACATTTTGTGCAACTATTTATTATATTAGCCGTCTCAACCACTCTGATAAGGTCACTGCAGTAAATGGATTCAATACCTTTTCCTGTAAGCTTCTGTGCGAGCTGCTCTGCTTGTCTTCTACCATTGTCTGTTAACGCTGGGTCAGGGCAGCATTTTTTGGGATTATAGTTATAAAGAGAGCTATGATAGGACTCTCCGTGTCGAATAAGCAATATATCCATATCTAATTCACTCCTTTAAAGAAAACACTATGCATATTATACCAATCAAATTTATCTCAGCGTTCATTTATGTATTGCCAGAATTTAGTATGCAATAATTAAGTGTAACATCAAAGACTTTCTGATAAAGTTCAACTGCTTCAATACTTCTTTGAAATATGTCTGCAATTTGATTCGCGAAATAATCTCCCTATAACTAATATAATCATTATCACATTACCAAACTATTCTACATCAATAATATCATAATTTTCCAAGGTGTTGTAAAAAATTGCATCCTTTATGTTATAACCTCCATACATCGCTTCCGCCATAAATGCTCATATTCCTTATGCGACACAATCCTTTTGGCGAGATCGATCGGTTTATGTACGTCTTCCTCATCACACCACCTGACATTCATCACATAGGCGCGCATGTCAAGCTCATCTTCGTCCCAATATACCGGAACAGCATCCCATCCGGCCAGATGGGCCGCCACCGCTCGCGTATGCCCGTCACTTTCAAATTCCCTGTTTACTTCAACGCAAACGATAAGACTATTTTTCTTAACTGCAGCTACCATTTTTTTCAGTACTTCCATCGGCCTGTTCATATGCCTTAATCCTGCTTGACAGATTGCCAGGTCATACTTTTTACCCGGCTCAAGAGAATATATATCTGATACAATAAACTTTACATCAGAACGAGCACTACCAAAATTTAGTCTGGTTTTGTCAGTAAAATATTCGTTATCAACTCCCGTACAGGTACTTCCCTGAGGCAAAAGCTCCAACAACTTTATTCCTAAATAACCGTCACCGCACCTGAAATCAATAACATCAATAGGTGATTCAATATGCCAGACGTTTTTTATAAGAAATTGCAGGTAATCATCATTCCAGAAGTATTTTCTATTTTGATAAAGCTTATCAGTCTTTCCATTCCAATTGTCACGATTGTCTGTATTTCTTGGTATGTATGCTTGTTGGCGCAACGGTTTCAGACCTAATAATTCATCCACCGAAACATTAAAGTATGCAGCTATATCCGGTAATAATGAAATATCAGGCATTGTGGTACCCGTTTCCCATTTGCTGACTGTCTGGAAGGATACCCCTAATACCTCTGCCAAATCCTGCTGCCCAATCCCTTTACTTTTTCTTAATTCAGCAATTTTAAGCTTAACTGTCGCCATATAATGACCTCCTTTGATTTGATAACTTAATGCTATCACTGCTATTCAGTTAAACCTATAACGTAAAATGAGAATTTACTCGCAAATTAGTTGAAGAAAGCTTTTTACTTATGCTATTATACAAGTACAAATATTAACTAATAGAATAATTCCATTATCAGGGATTGCTGACAACATGTCAACAATCCCTGATTTGATAGTCGTATCAATGTTTACCGAATAAATATCTGTTGCTGCTTAAATTCTTTTATTCTCTTCCAGTAACAACTGCTTTTATTCTGCGCACTCCGGAAGCGACACTTTCTTCTTTAACAATTTTGAAATGTCCCAGATCTGTGGTATTACTAATGTGAGGTCCACCACATATCTCCCAGTACTTTCCGCAATCACATGCAGGATTGCAGTTCTCAGAACACTTTGGCTTAAGACTGTCATAAAAAATCTCAGTATCGGGACCGCATAGTCCGGTTTGGCCTGCTGGTCCCCACCAGTTATGTTTTTTCCCAGGTAG
This sequence comes from uncultured Clostridiaceae bacterium, assembly GCA_964515895.1. Lineage (GTDB taxonomy): Bacteria > Bacillota > Clostridia > Acetivibrionales > DUMC01 > CAZEYH01. The sequence continues at coordinate 4,072 of CAZEYH010000295.1, forward strand.
TAAATATTCTCCTCTTTAATACCAAGTGACTTCCATACTTTTGCTGCTTCTTCATCCTTTGGGGCGTCCTCATCCAGCTCAAGCCTTAAGCCCTTATGCACGCTCACCTTTTATAGTATTCTTGCATATATTTCCCATTTTGTCAAT
>CAZEYH010000296.1:0-4213 GCA_964515895.1 uncultured Clostridiaceae bacterium
GCACGGATGCCGCAGGCGCCGGTCCTGAGCCACGGATGGCGAATGACCTGCGCCCATCATATTCCTTTCATTTCATAAGTTTTATCCCTGGTCATTAAATCATCAACAGCTTCACCCGGATCCTTGCCATTAAATAAAACATCATATGCTTCAAAAGTTATAGGCATAACGATGTTCTCCCGCTTTGCCAAACTATATGCCGCTTTTGTTGTAGTTATACCTTCTACCACCATTTTAACTTCACTAATTGCATCACCTACAGATTTGCCTTTACCAATAAGCATGCCGGCTCTCCTGTTTCTACTATGCATACTGGTACATGTAACAATTAAATCTCCTATACCTGCAAGACCTGCAAAGGTTTGAGGATCTGCTCCAAGAGCTATACCTAATCTAGTTATCTCTGCAATACCTCTTGTCATTAGTGCAGCTTTGGTATTGTCCCCTAAACCGAGACCATCGGATATCCCGGCACACAAAGCTATAACATTTTTCAAAGCACCACCAAGTTCAACACCAATAATATCCTGGTTTGTATAAACCCTAAATCTAGGAGACATAAATACATTTTGTGCGAATTCAGCTGCATTTTTATTGCTAGAAGCAGCTACATAAGCCGTAGGTATTCCTATAGCCAATTCTTCTGCATGACATGGCCCTGAAAGCGCAATAAAGTCAGCACCGGGTATTTCCTGTAAAACAACTTCTGAAAGTCTAAGCCCGGTATTTTCCTCAATACCCTTAGAAAAACATGCAATTAACTGTCCATTTTTTAAATAATCTTTAAACACTCTAATATTTGTCCTTATAGTTTGTGAAGGAATTACAAGTACAACCATATTCACATTTCTTAATGCTTCCTCAGCATCTGTTGTACAAAATATATTCTTAGGTATTTTAACACCGGGAAGCTTATCAATTTGCTCCCTTTTTTTATTGATCATATTTGCCTCTTCAGGAAAAGGCGACCACATTTTCACTGAATGCCCATTACCTGCCAATAACAATGAAATTGCAGTACCCATACTACCTGCACCAATAATTGAAATAATTTGCTTTTCCATATAACCACCTAATCATTTTTTGTAATAAATATTTAATCTCTTACTCTAACTTCACTAATCCAACTAAATTTCATATCTTTTTCGTTTTCTCCCCAAGCTTCGCTTCGGTCCCATTTATTAATCTTTCAATATTTGAACGATGTTTTACAATTACAAGAAGACCTAATGCTATAGTAAATATTATAAACTCAATACTCCGTTTAAATAAGATAGTCGAAACAGGTAAGATAACTGCCCCTATTATAGAACCTAATGATACATATCTTGTTATTGAAACAATAATTATAAATGCCACTAGAGCTAATAATGCAAGCTTCCAATCTATGTACGCTACAACCGCAAAAGATGTTAGAACACCTTTTCCACCTTTAAATCCGAAGTATAAAGGCCAGTTATGTCCAATAATAGCAAAAGCACCTGCAATAATTGTACCTGGTTCCCCGGCTATATAATGGCCTGTTATGCAAGATAGAATTCCTTTTAGCATATCACCTATCAATACTAATAAAGCAGCGGTTTTCCCAAGCGTCCTCAAAGTATTGGTTACACCTGCATTTCCACTACCATGCTTTCTCACATCAACTCCATAAAACCTACCTATAATTAATGAGCTGTTTATACTTCCTAATAGATAACCAATAATTGCAGACACGATAACTTTCAGAACTATCTTCATGAGAAAATTACCTCACTTTCCCTTTCTTTTATGATAAAGCTTATGGGGTTCCCTATAAATCCAAATGTTTTTCTGAGCTGATTCTCAAGATATCTTTCATAAGAATAATGCATTAACCCTTTATTATTTACAAATATAACAAATTTAGGCGGACTTATACCTACCTGAGTAGCATAATATATCTTTAGACTTTTTCCTTTATCAGTTGGAGGCTGTACCATTGCAGTTGCTTCATTTATTACTCCATTTAAAACTCCCGTGGATATTCTTAATGCTGACTGCTCCGATACTTGCTTTATTAAGTCAAATAAACGTTCAACCCTCTGTCCTGTTAATGCAGAAATAAATATTACAGGGGCATATACCATAAAACTCAGTTTTTCTAATACTTGCTTTCTATATTCTTCAAGGGTACCTGTCGTTTTTTCTATAATATCCCATTTGTTTACTACAATTATAGATGCCTTACCATTTTCATGTGCATAACCGGCAATTTTTGTATCCTGTTCAGTAACACCATCCTGAGCATCAATCATAATAAGACATACATCTGCCCTCTCTATAGCCGTCCAAGACCTTATAGTGCTGTATCTTTCTATATTATCAGTAATTCTGCTCTTTCTTCTTATTCCTGCAGTATCTATAAATACAAACCTATCTTCACCCTTTTCAACATAAGTATCTATTGCATCTCTAGTTGTCCCGGGCATATCAGTTACTATAAGTCTTTCTTCGCCAAGTATATTATTTATTAATGATGACTTACCTACATTTGGCTTACCGGCAACTGCCACCTTTATTATATCTTCCTCAAAATCCTCACCTTTATCTTCAGGAAAATGATTATATATTTCATCTAATAGGTCTCCTATGGCTAAACCATGTATAGATGAAATAGAAATAGGTTCTCCTATACCAAGATTATAGAACTCAAATACTTCAGGAGGAGGTTCTCCGATTTGATCCACCTTATTTACCACCAAAATCACGGGTTTTTTGGCTTTTCTAAGCATGTTGGCAACTTCGTAATCCGAAGCAGTCAATCCTTCTTTGGAATCAACCATAAAAACAATAACATCAGCAGTTTCAATTGCAATCTCCGCCTGCCTTCTCATCTGCTGCATTATTTTATCTTTTGTGAATGGTTCAATTCCGCCGGTATCAATTAGAACAAACTTCCTGCTCCTCCATTCCGATTCGGTATATATCCTATCCCTGGTTATGCCCGGAGTATCTTCTACAATAGATATTCTCCTACCAGCAATATAGTTAAATAAAGTAGATTTGCCCACATTAGGTCTGCCTACTATTGCTACAATAGGTTTTGACATAGTTTCACCTCCATTTTGAATTTATACTAACTCAATTTATTCCAAGTACTTGGCTAATAAAAGCCTTTCCATTTACTTCCACGACCTTTAAGTTGATTCCCAATGCTTTTTCCACCATATCTACTGCATAATTATCTAAAAATACACTTTCTCCAGCCTTAAGCATTGTTTCTGGTACCATAAGTATTTGACCTAATTCCTTATCTTTTAACTCATTAACAATATCCTGTCCCGTTAAAAGGCCTGCTACAGTAACATGTTCTCCAAAAAATTTGTTTTTTATCGGATATATATTTACTTTAAGATTATTATACCTTTTTTCTAACACTTCTGCCAATCCCTTTATGAACTTGTATGCAGAAACTCCTGTTGCTATGCTAACAACTCTATTAGGTATGTTTACAATTGCGTTTGGTATATTTTGAGCTTTCAATTTGGACAGATATTCATAAAACTCATATTTAAACAAGGACACAAGGCCGACACCATTTTCTAGTTGGGGAAAATCTTCGTACTCTTCATATTCCGGTATATCACAATCTGCCATTATATAAAATTCATCTGCAGGGTAAACTACTCTTGAACCTTTTTCTACTAGCAATTTCTTTTGCCATTTATCTATTTGAATTAAAACATTAGAAGCTTCTTCTTTATCATATGGTAATAAATTAAACAATCCCTCTCTATATTTAGTTATACCTACAGGAACAACAGAAATACTTCTAACTCCAGGATATAAGCTTGACAGATGGGAAATAGTCTTATCCAATTCTTTATCATCGTTGATTTCCCTACATAATACAATTTGACAATTTACAGTTATACCTGCATCAGTCAGTTTTTTTATACGTTCCATAATATTCCCGGCAAACTTATTCCCAAGCATAAATTTTCTTAAAGAAGAATTAGTAGTATGAACTGATATATTTATAGGAGACATATGATATCTAATTATCCTATCTATGTCCTTATCTTCTACATTGGTCAATGTAACATAATTCCCCATTAAAAAAGATAGCCTTGTATCATCGTCTTTAAAATAAAGAGTTTCCCTCATTCCTTTGGGTAACTGATCAATAAAGCAAAAAATACATTTGTTCGAACATCTTTTGGTCTTATCAAGCATAGGATCATCAAATTCA
>CAZEYH010000297.1:0-4205 GCA_964515895.1 uncultured Clostridiaceae bacterium
GAACACGGCAAGGTTATACTGGACTATTGTGTTTACCTTGCTTAACTTCTTATTATTCATAAATGCTGTGATAAACTGTGGCAAAGAGCTGCCAAATGTGCGATTAATAAACTATTCACTTTTTACTATATTTAATTTATTGATAAAGCATTGCTTTTAGTATATAATATAATCAGAAAATATGAATTTCCGAAAGGAATGGTTTGATGTTAGTTGAATTAAGAGGAAGATCTCAGATAACTATACCAGCCGAGATAGTAAAAAAACTTAGAATAAAAGAAGGAGATAAATTTGAGGTTGTTGAAAAGGAAGGCGGCATCTTCCTTTGTCCTGTTGTTATATATCCTAAATCTGAAATGATTCGCATTGCGAAGCTCATTAAGGAAACCGATAAAGAATATGAAAATGGCAGTTTGAAAACTTATGACGATGTAGATAAAATGTTTGAAGATATGGGCATTAACTTAGATGAAGCATAAAATAGTATTTACAAAAACTTTTGAAAAGGGATTAAAAAAGCTCACTTTAAGCGAGCAAAAAATAGTATCCGGTAAATTAAAGCTACTTCAAGAAAACCCTTTTCATCCTTCTTTAAGATGCTAGAAGATTCAAGGATTTCAAGGGCTCTTTGAATGTAGTGTAAACATGGATATTCGTATCTTATGGCGCTATAAAGATTCGCAAATAATCATTATATTAGATATTGGACATCATTTATTTTGGATAAGCTATAGTGGTTTATATCCTCTACAGTTTATGAGCCAGTGGATTTATAGTGTTTTACTCCAACTCTCCATACCAGAAGGCATGGGAAAATAAACAGGATCCCATAAAGTGGTGTCAACATATATAAGATATTGTTTCCTTCAGCTTTATCCAATATATACATTAACGGTAGATAGTTTACACATCCAAAAGGAATAACAAAGGTAAAAAACCGTGTTACCCACTTTTTGTAAATATTCAGTGGATATTGAGACATCTCTCTACCACCATCTGTAAATATATTTGCAACTTCGATACCTTGGATGGTCCAAAAACACAGGGTTGCAGCAAGAACAAATATACCTGTAAAAACAAAAATACCGCTGACAATCATAAGTACAAGAGTAGCAACTTTAAATATATTCCATTTAATTGACAGGTTCCATATTGCCAGTATAAAAACAACCACACCTTGCAGAAGTCTTCCTATTCTTGTGAATTCAAATTTTGAGCCCAGCACCTGCAGGAATGTACTTCTTGGGCGTACCAATATTCTATCAAATTCCCCTCTAACTACTAAACCCGAAAATGAGTCAAAACCTCTTGCTAAGCATTCACTAATAGAAAACGCAATATGTATTACAGAAAAACATAAAACCACTTCATAGTATGTCCAGCCTTTGATAGATCCGAAACGTTCAAAAAGGAGATACAGTGCTGCAAAAACCGAAAAAGGAATAAAAAACTGACCCAATGAAAGCAGCCAGAAGGAAACACGATATTGGATCTGCGCTTTTAATAAAATTTTGAAATATTTGAAATATAACCTCATTTTTCATCAACCTCCCTGTACTACAACTCGCTGTAATGCTTTATTCAATGCAAACCTGCCTAGCGAAACAAGTATAACAAGCCATATAACCTGTGTCAGTATTCCGACCAATGCTTCATTTACCGGGATGTTTCCGCTGTAAACTCTGAATGGCAAATCTGATGCCAGCCGAAACGGTAATACATAGGCAATCCTTTGAAGCCATGAAGGCATAAATGGAACAGGAATAATTCCACCTGCAAGGAAATCGCCTGCCACACCAATCATCAAAAGTGACCCAATCGGAGACATAGTTACAAACACCGAAATATATATGAACATTGATATAGATACCAATACAAGAAGTCCCAGGGTTAGCGTTACAACAAACAACACAAACGCAGAAAGATTGGCTGGTAATGACATTCCATATGGATCAGGCAGTAAAAAAGCAACAATGAGAATAGGAAAACATCTGAGCATTGCTCCCGACAATCTCTGTGCAATAAGCTTTGCGTACCAGAACCCATATAATTCACATGGACGGCAAAGTTCATATGCAATATTACCACTGGTAATTAAATTAAACAGTTCGCCATCCCTGTACCATAAAACGATGAACACCAAGAAAGCCTGCTGCAGCCACATATAGCTGACTAATTGTTTTAATTCCATAGGTGGGGTTTGTACGGCACTTTGGTAAAAGGCCTCATAAATCATAATAAACATGAAACCCCAGAAGAATTGTGTTGCTACACCGGCTAATGCTGCAATCCTATATTGCATTCCATTTATCAGCCGCATTTTAAATACTGAAAAATATGCTTTCATATTTTCTGCACCTCATTTTTAAACATCAATTTTATAGCTTACTTTTATACTTTAATAAGGGATGCATCCCATGCCTTGTATCAATTTCTTATATTTCTATTGCTTCTCATGCTTCAGTAAATATTTCTCATATATAACTATATAAAATGCTCCCATGTCTCATATCGTTTATTATGGCTTATTATCACTAATTTCTATATCTCAAAATTCTTATATAGCTGTACAATAATTTCTTCTATGGGCGGGTTTTCCACAGTGACATCCAATAGTTCAAGCTGCTCCGCTAGAGCGGATATAACTTCTGAAACACTTATCTCTTGTGTATCAATATACAAACTCGCTCTTTCAGGTAACCAGGATAATATTTTAGTCCCTTGGATTCTCGGTGGTGTACTACTTTCCATAAACTCAACTGTAATGGTTTTGTTTGTTCCAAATCGGCTCCGTAATTTATTCAAGTCACCATCATATAATATTCTGCCCTTACCAATGAGCAGAATTCGCCGAGCTAAAGCTTCAATATCATTCATGTCATGAGTAGTCAGTATAACTGTAACCTTTTTTTCTTTGTTGATACTTTTTATAAACTGCCGAACTGCAATCTTTGAAACGGCATCCAGACCAATAGTCGGTTCATCCAGGAAAAGTATTTTAGGGCTATGCAGTAATGATGCAGCAATTTCGCAGCGCATTCTCTGTCCAAGACTTAACTGACGGACAGGGCTGTTTATGAAATTGCTTAAATCAAGAGTTTCAACAAGCATATCAACATTCTTTTTGTACTCACTATTTGATATATTATATATATCTTTCAGCAGCTCAAAGGAATCCACTACCGGAACGTCCCACCAGAGCTGTGATCTTTGTCCAAAAACCACACCAATATTCTTAACATGCTCAACCCGCTCCTTCCATGGAGTATGACTCATTATTCTACATATACCTTTATCCGGAACTAAAATACCGCTCATCACTTTTATGGTTGTTGATTTTCCGGCACCATTGGGTCCGATATATCCAACAATTTCGCCTTCATCAATTTTGAAAGATACATCATCAAGTGCCTGAATTTCTGTGTATTCACGATAAAACAGTGATTTTACCGCAGCTTTAAAGCCTGCTGTACGCTTTGGAACTTTAAATGTTTTACTCAAACCTTCAACAGTAATCATATTTAACCTCCCAAAACCACCCTTTTACAAATATTTTCTCACTTCGGGTTTCTTACTCCTTAATACTTGATGGTGCATATTTCTTACTCTTTTTTGCCTGATGGTAATATGAAATATTAAACTCACATAAAACACCAAATTATTTTTATTTTGAGAATTGCATTTTATACAAGAGGATTATATTCTATACTAATATTAAAGAAAAATAAACCATGTAATAATGATAAATTACCTATTCCGATTCTTTTATGTCATATCCTGATAATAGATATGCCTTTTCCTTATTTTTTCAGAATTTCTCTTGACAGTTTACCATTTTGAGGGTATATTATGACATCATACGTTAGCTAACGTGTGATGTCATAATATAAAAACCCCACAGAATCACATTAAAGTGACTCCGTAGGGTTATCATCTACGTGTAGGGCTTTGTGCCCCTATGCAGCTCAAGCATTTCGCTCTTATGCACACTCACTTAAGATTATCCGTTGTCGGTGGCATAATCTACATTATTTTCGCATTATTTTTATATTGCTCTTGCATAATTTTTGCATCATTCTTAATTTTCAGCAGCAACGCTATATCATTTTGGATTATTATTACATAATAGGTTTGTACTTGTCAAGAGTTTTAGCAAACTTTGGGTACATTTTCTGTATATGACCCATATAATGACAGAAACATTG
>CAZEYH010000298.1:0-4192 GCA_964515895.1 uncultured Clostridiaceae bacterium
ATGCACTTAAATATCAAAACTGGCTTATTAAAGAAGGGCTTTCATCTAATGGTATCAAGTTTAAAAGGGCTTGCATTAATTCTCTTTTTCAATACCTTGAAGTTTACTATCTTGATGAATTTCCACACATACGAAGCATTTTTAGCAAAGCAATAACTGCGCCACCTAATTCTCCTGTACGTAAGAAGGAGCCATTAACGGTTGATGAGTTAGAGAAGTTGATTGACACATTAACTAAGCGTGAGGAATGGCAATATCTAGCTTATCTTCTTGTTAGTTATGAAACTGGTGCAAGGCGTGAAGAAGTACGGCAATTGAAGAAAGAGATTGCTACGTATGATAAACCAAAAGGTAAAGGTTTTTATATGACGCATCCTGTTCGCGCAAAGGGCAGAGGCGACAAAGGTAAAGTGGTGCGCCTTTATTTTGGTGATAGGGCTATGGATGCAATTAAAAAATGGTTAGAGGTAAGGGGCGATGATGATTGCCCTTATTTATTTGTTGTCAAAACTGGTAATAAAGCTAAACAGGTTAGCGCATCCACTTTTAATTATTGGTGTACAAATATATTCTCGCCTATTCTTGATGGCAAAGTTTGTTTTCCGCATTTACTGAGAAGCTCACGTGCAACAAACCTTGTAGTTGAAGAAGGCAAGGATATAAATGCGGCTAAGAAACTTTTAAATCATGAATCCACAGAAACAACCTCTATCTACATTGTGCGTGATGAAACTGAGGATTTGGATGATATTTTTGACCCTTAACCCCCACTTCCCCACTCCACGATAAAGGCAGGTGAGAATAGATAAAATGAACGATTTAAATATTATTATAAAAGCGGAATTAGCTAAAAGTACGCCGCAAGACATAAATAAACAACTAGAAAATATTGCGGATAAAATTGATAAGTTAAAAATAAAAATAGATATAGACCCCAAGACGCTTCAAACAATTAAAGATTTTAATGTGTCAATTAAAAAAGTTGACGATGTGATAAAAGCGAATTCTATTTCTGTCGAAAATTTAAACAAGGATTTCATTGAGCAAAAACAACATATTAATATATTGGGCAAAGAGTATTCAAGCCTTGGAGATGTCATAAAGAAGCACATATCGTTGAACGAGGAATTAGAAGAATCAAGAAGGACAACTAGTTATAAGCCAGGGGCTGGTGTAAAGGTAGACATTACCCAAGCCGCAGATGGCTCAATTCTTTCAGGTAGCATACAGGATACAACTGCATCATTAGGAAAATTGATTGGTAAATTTGACGAACTAAAGAGCGCGGAAGTTGACAATATGCAAGTTTCTCGCGCTTTAAGTCAAATATACAGAGACAGAGAAATTAGAGAAGTATCTCTCAATGATGTAACAGGACAATGGACAGCAACAATAACTGAAAATGCCAAACAAAATTTAGTTCTTAAAGGTGTTCTTGACCAGTCAACAGGTGGTTTATATAGACAAAAGGAAGCACTTACACAGGTTCGCAATGTAAATCTGGGCTTCATGGAACAACTAAAAGTTGCTATAACTAGAATTCCAATCTGGATGATTGGAATGACAGCGTTTTATCAGACGTTACGATTCTTCACAAATGGAGTTAAGTATGTCAATGATTTAAATAAGGCGCTCACAGAAATTAGTATCGTGACAGGGCAATCCCAGACACAAGTTTCTGCCCTTGGAATGGAATATCAGAGACTAGCGAAGGACATGGCTGTCACAACAAAAGAAATAACACAAGCTTCAGTTACTTTCTACAGACAAGGTTTAAGTCAAGCCGAAGTCATGGAACGTGTTCGTGTAGCCACTCAGTATGCTAAAGTAGCTAACGTGGATTTTGCTCAATCTTCTGAGATACTTACTGCAACTGTTAACAGTATGGGAATATCTATTCAACGTGCTTCTGATGTAATGACATATTTGGGTGAGTTTAAATTGCCCCCCAGTACAGTAATGTATTGGTGCAAAGCTAGCTAAAACGGCGAAAGCCCGATGGGGTAACGCCGTGGTAAGATAATCATTTGATGTGTGGGAATGTGATATTTATAATGACATAGAAAAAGCATTATATTTTTTACATAATTAAAGGTCATGTATTACGCATATCAAATGATTATCCACCGTAGAGACTGACGTTGTTCGCAAGAGTAATTTTGCGAGCCGAGCTAGCCATCCTTATATCTCTCATAAGGATGAAAACACAGTCCAATCTGCACGTATACATGAAGGTGCAGAGTTAGGTAGAAATGCCTAACCGCCATAGTTAAGGCTATGGTCAGTAACCCTTAGAGGGTGAAAGTAATAGCTTGGATGCCACTGCAACGGAAGCACAAGAAATTGGCAGAGCAATGCAGAAAGTCGCAGGTAATGCGGCAAGTGTCGGACTTGAGTACGAGAAATTAGCTTCATGGATAGCAACAGTTTCCTCTAGAACACGTGAGAGTGCAGAAGTTATAGGTACGAGTTTCAACACCATATTATCGCGTTATTATCAGCTAACTAAAACAGGTTTCAACGAAGAAGACGAAATTAAAATAAATGACGTCGTTACTGCATTAGCGGAAGCGGGTATTCAAGCCCGTGATGGTAGCGGTGGATTCCGTGATTTAGGCGATGTGATAGATGAGCTTGGTGGTAAGTGGGACACGTTAGCACAAGACGTACAACGTTACGTTTTGACTACAATGGCAGGAACCCGCCAGCAAAGTCGTTTAGCCAACTTACTCAATGACTATTCTCAGTCAGTAGAGTTATACGAAGGCGCACTCAACGCAGCAGGTACCACCCAAGACAAATACAACAAGTACCTACAGTCTACAGAAGCATATTTAAACCGTCTAAATGCCACAGCAACAGGCGTATGGCAGAAGGTATTTGATTCTGATACTATTCGTGTTGGAATTTCGCTATTGACAAAAATAGTTGAGAGCTTTGATTGGTTGATAGATAAGCTCGGTTTTATTCCTACAGTAGCCGTTCCCGCTACTATAGTTTTTGGCATGTTTAGTAAAACCATACAAGGGCTTCTTGTAGGCTTAGGGACTTCAATCGCCAGCATGCTAGGTTTAACGGCCTCAACAGCCGCCGCTGGGGTTGCTGCTACAGGTGCAGCTACTGCATTTAGCGCATTTTGGGCATCACTTGGGCCAATAGGGGCAGCAGCATTAGCTATTGGTGCATTATCGTTTGGTATACAAAAAGTTGTAGATGGTATAGGAAAGGCACAGGCCAAACAACGAGACATACAAGAACAAAATGATAAAATGCTCTTGTCATATAATGCACAAGGGAAAGAAATAGACAGCCTTGTACAAAGATATACCGATCTTACATATGAAACCACACTAAGTGTAGAGCAACAAGAAGAATTGCGTGACGTTCAAAACAAGTTGAATGCTATTGTACCTCAATTTACATCTTATGTAGATGCTAATGGAGACGCACATTTAAGAAATGCAGACGCAATTGCGGCTGAATTACAATATCTAAAAGAACTCAAAAAACTACAAGACGAAGAGTTTATAGGGCAATTTAATGACAAAATAAAAACGCAAACAAAATTAATATCCGATCTTAATGATAAAATTGAGGAATTGTCACGCCCTAAATGGTATGACACAAGAACTGGGCAAGAAGTTTTAGAAAAACGCATTGAACGTGAGCGCGAACTATTAGCTGCACAGCGCGAATTAAAACAAGCCGAAGAAGAGTTGTCTAATATTTATAGTGACGCCGTAATAGCAAAATTGAATCTTAATGGCGCATTAGAACAATTAGATTCCACTGAGCAAAGATATATAGCTAGTTTAGCCAAAGAAGAATATGCTCATGATACTAATGGAGAAAAAATAGATCAACTCTCCAATAAAATCACCGATTTAATTGGTGCTAGAGATAGGCTAAATAGTGCAGTACAAGATTCATCTAAACATCTTTCCATAGAACAAACGGCTATTCTTGACAGGCTTGGATTGCTTGATGAAGAAATTACAAAGACAGATATGCTTGCCGAATCCATAAAGAAGCTTGCTATAGCTAGGCTAAACGAAAAATTGTCTTTTATTACCGCATCTGGCGGTATTACAGATGGCACAGAGGGTTGGGCTGTAGTAGAGTATTTTAAGGAACGGGCAAAAATAGAAAAAGAAATAGCGACTCTTGATTTAAAAAAAGAAGTGATTCTTCA
>CAZEYH010000299.1:0-4189 GCA_964515895.1 uncultured Clostridiaceae bacterium
GTCTTGAGGAGAAATTTGAAGAAGCTGCTGTTTTGGCATACAAAGCAGGTTTTAACGGTGTAGACATTAAGAGCTGTCATAGATATTTAAATTCTGAATTGTTGGCCGGACACACAAGAAAAAGTAAGTATGGCGAAACATTCGAAGGTAGGACCAGGTTTTTGCTAAATACAGTTGATAGAATAAAGAATAGACTCGGAGAAAAATTTATAGTTACAGCTAGGTTAAATATTTACGATGGAATACCTTATCCTTATGGTTGGGGTGTTGATAAAGATGACCATAGAAGATTTGATTTTACTGAGCCATTGAAGCTAATTAGAATTCTATATGAGAAAGGTGTAAGACTTCTTAACCTTACCATGGGAACACCTTATTATAACCCCCATGTTAATAGACCTTTTGATAAAGGTGAATATATTCCTGAAGAACATCCTTTGCAGGGAGTGGCTAGACTTGTTGGCGGTATTGGAGAAATTCAGCAATCTGTTCCTGAAATGGCTATTGTAGGCACGGGATATAGTTGGTTAAGGCAGTTCTCACCATATCTTGCAGCCGGTATCCTTGAAAACAAATATGCTACCATCATAGGCTATGGGAGAGAAAGCTTTGCTTACCCTGATTTTTCCAAAGATATACTTAATTACGGGCATATGAAGAAACAAAAATGTTGCATTGCTTGCGGTAAATGTACTGAAATAATGAGAGTAGGTGGGACAGCCGGATGTGTGATAAGAGATTCCAGTGTGTATGGTAAAATATACAAGGAGTATTGTAATTGTATGGGAAATAAGTAAAATATGGAGGTATTACTATGTTAGATAAAAAAGTGGCTATTATAACAGGTGCTTCTAGAGGTATTGGCCATGCTATTGCTACCCAATTAGCTGAAGATGGTTATGCTTTATGCATGGTTTCTACAACTGACCAAGATAAGTTGACAGATAAGATTGAAAAAGTTAAAGAAAAAGGTCAGCCGGTTATATATGTAAAAGGAGATATTTCTTCTGATGAAAGCAGAAGAGCGATAGTAGAAAGTACCATGAATTCTTTTGGCAGAATTGATGTATTGGTTAATAATGCAGGAGTCGCACCTAAAGTGAGGATGGATATACTTGAAACAACAGAAGAAAGTATGGATCATGTATTGAAAATCAATCTTTACGGTACATTTTTTCTGACCCAACTTGTAGCTAATCAAATGATCGGTATTATCGATAATGGCAAATTTGAAATTGGTAAACTTGAAAGTAGTAAATCCAGAAGGAGTTCATTTACAAATTATCGGCCTAAAATAATAAATATATCTTCCATGTCTGCATATACATCATCCACTAATAGAGGAGAATATTGCATTTCAAAATCGGGTATAAGTATGGTAACTACTCTTTTTGCAGACAGATTAGCGGAATACGGCATCAATGTATATGAGATAAGACCCGGTATTATAAGAACAGATATGACAGCTGCTGTTAAAGATAAATATGATAGTCTTATAGTAAATGGACTTACGCCAATAAAACGCTGGGGATTTCCAGAAGATGTGGCTAATGCAGTCTCGGTACTTTGCTCGGGCAAACTGGATTATTCAACCGGTGAGGTTATTAATGTAGATGGGGGGTTCCATATACAAAGATTATGAGATATGGAAAATTTATAAGAAGTGGTGAGAAATAAAAAGATGCACCGGTGAAAAGTTATTATATTGCTGAAAGAAAGGTCATATTGAAACATAAGGGCAAAAAATATCGAAATTATATTTTGTACCAAATCAGTTGTGACTTAGTAATTTTGTAAAGTAAAAGGAGTAGTTTTCAAATGGATAAAAAGAAGGTTAATATTAGCGGATTGGACATTGATGTATATAGTCTGAATACAGTAATAGTTGGGTCAGGTTGTGCCGGGTTTAACGCAGCAGATAGTTTATATAACTTAGGACAAAGAGATATTGCAATTGTAACTGAGGGCACAAATATGGGTACTTCTCGAAATACCGGTTCAGATAAGCAAACATATTATAAGCTGACTATGGCAGGGGATACGCCGGATTCTGTTATGGATATGGCTGAAACACTTTTTAGCGGTGGATGTATGCATGGCGATATAGCTTTAATTGAAGCTGCTTTGTCCCCAAGATGTTTTTACAAATTGGTAGAATTAGGTGTGCCTTTTCCTCATAATAGGTATGGAGAATTTGCAGGTTATAAGACAGACCACGACCCAAGGCAGCGTGCTACTTCCGCAGGTCCTTTAACATCTAAATTCATGACTGAAAGATTGGAACAGAGTGTAAAAGAGAAAAATATTTGTATTTTTGATGGTTATCTTATAATAGGAATATTAATTCATAAGAAAAGAGCTATAGGACTTATAGCTCTTAACATGAAAGAAATTGACAGCCCAAATATGGGATTTACATTATTCAGCTGCACAAATATTGTTTATGCTACAGGGGGACCTGCCGGAATATATCTTACTTCGGTTTATCCTGAAAGCCAGACAGGTGCTTCAGGCATTGCCTTTGAAGCGGGAGTAAGAGGTGTTAATTTAACAGAGTGGCAATATGGATTGGCATCTATTAAATTTAGGTGGAATCTTTCCGGAACTTATCAACAGGTTTTACCAAGATATATTTCGACTAAACCGGATGGTAGTGATAAAAAAGAATTTTTGGAGGAGCATTTTCCTAACCCGGGTACAATGTTAGATGCTATATTCCTTAAAGGTTATCAATGGCCTTTTGATCCAAGAAAGGTGAAAAAATATGGTTCATCATTAATTGACATACTTGTATATAATGAAACTCAAATCAAAGGTAGGAGGGTATTTTTAGACTACACTAGAAATCCTACATGGGGAAGTAAAAACGGGAATCTAGATTTTTCTCTCCTTGGACAAGAGGCATATAAATATCTGGAAAATTCTAATGCACTTTTTGGTGACCCAATACAAAGATTGGAAAAAATGAACGGGCCAGCTATTGAATTATACATGAGTAATGGAATAGACTTGAGGAAAGAGCATCTTGAAATAGATGTTTGTGCCCAACATAACAACGGTGGCCTTGTTGGGAATATATGGTGGGAGAGCAATATAAAACACTTTTTCCCTGTAGGAGAAGCAAACGGTACATTTGGAGTTTACAGACCGGGGGGAAGTGCCTTAAATTCAACTCAGATAGGAAGTTTAAGAGCTGCACAATATATAGTAGCAAATTATGGAGACCGGCCTCAAGATATAGAAAAATTTACAGAAATCACTAGACGACAGGTAAGTGAAAAGATACAGTTTGCTAAAAAGCTTATCTTAAGATTAGACAAGAATCCGGAACAGTATTCTTATTCTGATTCCGATTTAGCTTCAAGCAAAAGAACCAATGTAATGGAAATGAGAAGAAGAATGCAGGAGAGAATGACGAGGTGCGGTGCTCATATAAGATCTTATAGCCAAGTTGTAAAAGCAATTGAAGAAGTTAAGAATGAATTGGAGAGATTTACTGATAATATAAAAATATCTTCTCCACAGGAGTTACCCGAGGTATTTAGAAACAGGGATATTGCTATAACACAGTATGTATATTTAAGCGCGATTAAAGAGTATATGGAGAAGGGCGGTAAAAGCAGAGGATCTTACATGATACACTATGATAGCGGTTTATTGCCTGTAGAAGGTCTTCCGGAGATATTCCGTTTTTCGCTGGATGATGGTCAGTTGTCAAGAATAATAAATGAAATAGAGTTGAAAATAAATGATGGAAAATATAATGTGATATCAGAATGGAAACCTGTACGACTGATACCACAAACGGATGGCTGGTTTGAAAATGTTTGGAGGGATTATAGAGAAAAGAAAGTTTTTAAGTAGGGGTGCAATCTAATATGACTTTCTGGGTGATAGCCATATTATTGTTTAAAAGTATAAAGTTGGAGTAGGGTAAAGTGGGAGTTAAAAACTCCCACTTTATCTCTGTGTCTCTGTGTGAACTGAGTTTGATAATCCCATTATCTAAGGTTTATTATCTAATATGAACCGTTTAAATTTTCTTCCTTACCGCTATCTAAAGAACGTTGAGCAGTATCTAAAAGGTCCATTACTTCTAGTGTATCTTCAAAAGAAAGCGATGGTTCTTCACCCTTAAAGAATTTTGCAACTTCTTCTAATTCCAGTGTATATGCCATACTCATATCTA
>CAZEYH010000300.1:0-1377 GCA_964515895.1 uncultured Clostridiaceae bacterium
ATGGAAGCTACATTGAGGATCAGGATATATGGCGTTTTTCAGGTATTTTTAGAGACGTGTATCTGCTGGCAAGAGATAAGGAACATATAAGAGATGTTTTTGTAAAACAGGAATTGTCAGAAAGTTTTAAAAATGCTTTGTTAAAGTGCGAGATAGATGCTAAAGGCCTCTGTGAAGTTAAAGCCGAATTAAAGGATAATAATGGGAAATTAGTTTGCGAAGATAAAGTTATAGTAAAAATCGGCAAAGAGTCCAATACCGATGGTACAAATGATGTTGCTAACTTTGGTAAGGCTATCATTGAAATGAAAGTAAATAATCCTAAACTCTGGAGTGCTGAAAATCCATATTTATATAAGTTATTCATATACTGCGGAGAAGAGGTCATTCTTTTTAATGTAGGCTTCAGAAAGGTAGAAGTAAAAGACGGATTATTTATAGTAAATGGTAAGGCTATTAAATTAAAAGGAGTTAACCGTCATGACTCTCACCCCGAACTTGGACAGACAGTGCCTTTGAATCATATGAAAAAAGACCTTATGATTATGAAACGCCATAATATTAACACCATAAGGACATCTCACTATACAAATGATCCACGTTTTCTGGATTTATGCGATCTGTATGGTTTTTATGTTATTGATGAAGCTGACCTTGAATGCCATGGAGTTAGACGTGTAGGTGATTTCCATATGTTGACCAAAAATTCCCAATGGGAAAAAGCTTTTGTAGACAGAGCAGAAAGGATGGTAGAAAGAGATAAAAATCATGCTTGTGTAATTATCTGGTCAATGGGAAATGAATCCGGATATGATGTTAATCATATCGCTATGGCTAAATGGACTAAAAACAGAGATACATCAAGACTAGTTCATTACGAAGGTTCAGCAGCAATTTACAATGGAAATCCCGATACACAGTGTATTGATATATATAGCAGAATGTATGCTTCAGTAGAATATATTGAACAGTATGCACTAAATGAGGAAAACAAGAAGCCGTTATTCTTGTGTGAATATAGCCATGCCATGGGGAATGGTCCCGGAGATTTAAAGGATTATTGGGATATTATATATAAATATCCGAAGCTGATGGGAGGCTGTGTATGGGAATGGTGCGACCATGGTATTAAAGCTTCAACTACAGATGGTAAAGAATTCTATGCTTATGGCGGTGATTTTGGAGATAAACCCAATGACGGCAACTTCTGTTTAGATGGTCTGGTATATCCTGACAGAAGACCTCACACAGGGCTGCTTGAACTAAAGAAAGTAATAGCACCTATTAGAATAGAATCTCAAGATTTGGAAAAAGGCACAATAAAAATTACTAATTTATATGATTTTATAGATTTATCCCATGTTTCTCTCTTTTGGA
>CAZEYH010000300.1:1477-4180 GCA_964515895.1 uncultured Clostridiaceae bacterium
GAAGGATACTTAATAACAATAGATGGGTTTGATTTCTGCTATGTTTTTGATGTATATGAAGGAGCTTTTGTGGAAATTTCTAAGAATTATGTAGATATGATTAAAGAACCTCTCAAATTTAATATATGGCGTGCCCCCACAGATAATGATAGAAATATCAAGCACAAGTGGATGGCCGAAGGCTATGATAGAGCTACAATGCGGGTATATGATGTAAAAATAACAAACCAAACTGATATCTCTGTTGAGATTAGTGTTGATTTCTCTTTGGGTGGATATATTAAATTACCGATTCTTCAAGGTAAGGCTGTATGGACTGTTGATGGCACCGGGGAGATTTCCCTTAAAATAAATGCAAAAATAAGAGAAAACCTAGTATTTTTGCCCAGGTTTGGTCTTCAGCTTATAATGCCTGAGGACAATGAAGAAGTTGAGTATTTTGGTTATGGTCCTCATGAAAGCTATATCGACAAACATCTAAGTGTAAGGATAGGAAAATACCTGACAACTGTTGACGAAATGTTTGAGAATTACCTTATGCCTCAAGAGAATGGTTCAAGGTTTGGCACTGAATGGGCAATTATATCTAATGAACTGGGAATGGGGTTGAAATTTACGGGATGTCCTAATTTTTCATTTAATGCTGCCCATTATACACCTGAAGACTTGACAGCAGCAGAACATCCTCATGAGCTTCAAAAAAGAAAGGAAACTGTAGTAAATATTGATTACAAAATGAGCGGTGTAGGGTCTAATTCCTGTGGCCCCGAGCTTCTAGAAAAATACCGCTTTGACGAAAAAGAATTTGAATTTAAGCTTAAGTTTATGCCGGTATTTAAAGAAGATGAATAAGTGTAGGAGATAAATCATTAATATCTTAGGATTAATCGATATGGGAAGCTACAAGGAACTATCCTCATGCTTCCCTAAAATTTTCCTATGTGTGAACTTTCATATGTGGAATTTATAAATAGCATCCACATTATTTAATACCATATCTTTTTTTACATCATCTTCTATTTCAGCTTTCTCTATCAATAAAAGTGAGCTTTTTAAACAATAAAGAGGATGATTGGAACCATATACGATTCTATGATGATCTACATCCTTTGTAATTTTTTCTATCACAAACAATCCATCCTTAAGTCCCGATGTATCAAAAAATACATTGTTACGTGAATTAATTATTTCCTTTATAGACAAGACTTCCCCTACTCGTATACTCAAAAGTACAACTGTATTTTCAGGATGTCTAGCTAGAAATTTTGATAAATCAGATGTATCAATCTTTTTAGGATACACTAGGTAGTCATTACGTTCATCATCCATTCGCATACTAATAAAAAGAGGTAATTTATTTTCTCGCAGCATGCAACAAAGTTTATCCAGGTATTTATTATCTAGTTTGTAATCATGATAACCCGGATATATCCTCACGCCTTTAATATCAAATAACTCTAATCCTTTTTTTACATCATCAATAAAGTTTGGGAGTTGTGGATTTATGGTTAGTATATGTTTATAGGATGTATCTTTAATAATCTCATGAAGCTCAAGGTCTCCTTCAAAGGGGTCATTATAAAAAATGCTATTTAGAGAAGATACATAGCCATAATCAATCTCATTTCGTTTATGTACTGCCTTTAAATCTTCAAACTTATTTTTACGTATTTTTCTAAAAGGCCAATTTCCAAGCAGACAATTAATATCTATTATTCCCATTATCTCATCTCCAATCCCTAAGGTTTAATACTTTTATAGCATTCTTATAGTATATTAACTCTCTTTCTTCAGGGGTTAAATCAGCCTCTTCTATCTGTCCATAATTCACCAGATAAGAGCCTGTCATATCGGTTCCGAAAAGTACTCTTTCAGCACCAATTCTCTCTACCGTATAATCTACTTCATCACGTCTATAAATTGAACCGGAAATATCCACCCATACATTTTTATACTTCTGTATGGCCTTAATACCATGGTAGGCATTCCCACCTAAATGAGCCATTATAATTCTTGCTTCTGGATATCTTTGAGCTAAATTTGCAGTATGTATTCCGGTAGTTTCAAATTCCAGTTGTCCTACAGCTTTATGAAATGAATGTACAAGTATTGGAATATTATAGTCTATACATTTTTCTACAAGAGGAAATACCTGTGGATCATCACAGTAAGTGGCAACCCAAAGTTTCATTCCTTCCATACCATATTCTTCAATACCTTTTCTCAATACATCAATACAGTTATCCTGTATAGGGTTTATATAGCAAAATCCTCCAATGTATTTAGGATACTCCTTTGAAAATTTATATACCTCATAGTTAAGTTCATTAATTTCATCCATATCCGGAAAATAACTCTTTAACCCGGAAATATAGACTCTCGATATGTTATATAGTTCACAAGCTTTAATAATTTCTTTTTTATTTGTTTCATAGTTTCCGCCCCAAATATGAGCATGTATATCAATTACCACGCCACTTAAACCTCCAATATTTGATATAGATAGATGGAATTTACTCTATATATGTTAAAACATTATTTTGTATATTCTATTCTGCTTTTTATTCCACATTCTATTCGGCATTCTATTCTATATTCTAATATACACTATATGTCCAATAAAGTCATCCGACTTACAAACAATAATTTTATCCTTACAATACAATAATACAATACAATAATTTTGCATTAAACCTAGATATT
>CAZEYH010000301.1:0-4175 GCA_964515895.1 uncultured Clostridiaceae bacterium
GGCAAGTTGTAAAATTAAATGCCGAAATCACAAAAATAGTATTGCAAACAGAATTGGATGACCAATCAAATACCATTGTAATTACAATATACTGTGTATTAGCTATTGTATTGACAAACATACCATCTATTCTTTCAGTATCGTTTTTTGAAAAAAGCAAGTAAATAAGATCGTCAAATCCAACCGTAAAGTCGACTAAAGTAAACGATTCTATCTGATAATCCTTTTTTAGTTGGGTAATATTGATTATTTCAAATAAGTTCATCGTTTCATCACCTCTCACCTTTAAATCTCAAAACGGCTCAATTCAAATTTGGCGAAATGCTTGTTCTCCCCAATTAATGGGAGCTCATACTTCATTCAACACCATGACTAATAAACATATTATCATATTTCAGCCATGTTGGTTAGCCTATTCTGCAACCTTATAACCCCAACATCCAACCTGACCACACAACCTCGGTTTTTTCAAAAAAAATCTAAATCTACCACTCACGAACACCTGACATCTATCCTGACCACTCACCAAGTGCCGACATCTAAATCGCTCTATCACTAAGGTTAAGGCTTGCATTGATATATTCCCGATAAGTGAAAAAATCATGTTTTTCACACTTAAGGCTCTGATCATACAATTACACAAAAGGCTTATGTAAAGCCTCTCCGGACCCCCCTTGCTAATCCCTTGACATCAATGTCACGCGCTCAACGTGTGATACTTAGGCTATTTCGGAAACATGTCCAAAATCAGTGAAAGCGCTTGATTTACTGGCATTTTCATTCATCGCACAACAACCTAATATCTAATCTGTCGCCTCACATAAGTAGGCTATTTCGTTTTTTGCATACGGAGAGCAAACTGAAATTTACCGTTCAATAGGCAAGCGGAATTTCGGGAAGTGTATGTATGCGCCTGTCAATCTCTTTCATCCACGCACTGATACTTTCATTATCGCCTGCTTCGACCGAATGACGCAGGCTATTATCGTTCCAGATGATATCAGCACTCCAAAAAGCATTGATAACGGCATACAAATACGGATATATCCTTTTCTGCATGTCCGAAAACGGACGTTCACAGTTATATCCGCTCAAAAATGCTGGAAGAATCAATTCCTCGCTTTTTCCGGCGTAGTTATCAGGATAATTCATCAGACGCGCTTCAAAGACGGCTTGCATAACGGCATCGAAATATAGGTTGTTGTTACCGCAACGATTGAAATCAAAAATTCCTATTGTGTCGTCTTCAGTTTTGTAAAGATTGCAATCACTGATATCTCCCTGCACGGCATATCGAGGTTCATCCCGGAAAACAGATATTCTATTTAAGCATTCTTCATATTGACTAATAATACTCTTATACAAATCAGGCTCAAGAGGCATCAGTTGATCCTTATGCCGTCGGAATTCAGCAACGCTGAACAAGTCATTTTCTTGCAAAGGGTCAAACAAAACATCGTTGTGAACATGGTAACCGGTGTGCTCAGCAATATTGTGAGTGTTGGCCAGCAACCTACCCGTTGCTTCTGCAATTTCAGTATCTATACAGTGAAGCTCTCCTTCGACAAACTGTTCCACAGTCACGATTACATCATAGTTACCAACTGAATACCATTTCGCATAGTTTCCGCCGCAACTGTATTGTTTCGGCGTTTCAATGCCGTTTTTAAGCAGAAGGCTAGCAAACTGGCTCTGTTCTTCAATGAGCTCAAGCGTCACACCTGTCTCGTTTTTGAACCTCATTACAACCGGTAACTGATTATTCAATTCGACCTTTATAATCAGCCGTACCTCTTTTGATTGAGGGTCGTGCTTCTCATAATGATATCGCTGCAGCTCGGTAAAGGATTTAACTTTTGCTGCAATCCCAAAGTCTGTAAGAATTACCCCTAACCGAATGATTTCAACTTCGAACATTTTCTTTCCTCCCAAAATTAAGATTTGTTATTTCCTTTTCGAACTATATTTCTTACTTCTGCGATGCGTACCGTTGTCATCTGTGACAATGTTGCTACGCTTCGCTCTTTCTTCCTGTACAGCTCTGAATTGACTCTCGGTAATAATTGGCGGGTGACAATCCTTCATCTGGTATTCAAACTCCTGTGTAGCTGAATCCAAGAGGGTAACTGTACCGGTATACTTCTTATTTACAAGCATTTTCTCGATGGAATGCTTGTTCCAACGTTCCTTTCCCGTAGGGGATGGAATGCCAGCCTCAGACAACCTTTTGATGATTCCCAAGATACTTGCCCCATCAAAGTACCATCTGAAAATATCTCGAACCACCTTAGCCTATTCATTGTCAATTACAAGCTCGCCATCCTTGTTCTTTTTGTAGCCGTACAACTTTCGCTTATACAGTCCCGATGTTCCGTTTGCTGCTCTCATGGCGAGTCCCATGCGAATGTTTTCGCTTCGGCTTTCATTTTCAGCCTGAGCAAAGGATTCCATAACCGAAATCATGAGATTGCTATCGACCTCATCGGTATCCAGATTTTCTTCTTCAAAAATCACCCTGACTCCAGCAGCTTTTAATCGGTTGAGCGCAAAAAACGTTTCAACGGTATCCCTGCTGAATCTGCTGATGCTTTTTGTCAGGACAACTGAAATGTGGTGAGCCTCACATTTCTGGATCATTCGCTCAAATTCCCGGCGAGGTTCATCACCTTTGGCAGAGGCAATATCAATAAAGGTATCTGCCAGTTTCCATTGACTGACATTTGACGCAGCTCTTGTTAAGGCAGAAATCTGTGCTGCAAGGCTATACAGCTGCTCTTTTTCATTTGTGCTTACCCTGCAATATATGCCAACATTCTTATCCAGACGGTCATTCCTTGCCGGAATATACCAGATTTTTGAATCCATCAGCTCAACTCCTTGTCCTCGATTAGCCTAATCACGTGTATTTCTTTACGCTAATGATGAGTGGGCTAAATCAGCCTCTCAGCAAAGTTAAATCACAATATATTGTGTCCAAGTTGATTATTTATTACCAGATATGTGCGACATCAAGAACAACCGTCTCAACGTGCCTTGAGAGGATAATAATGATGTCATAGGTTGATATATCCTTTTCTTTTGCCATATTTCTAATCTTTGTCTTTAAACTCATAGCTTTTCTACTCATAGAAGTACCTCCATGTAGGTATTTAAGATATTCTCTACATTTAGTTTTCTAGCATATTCTGAAAGTAAAACATAATCTAAGTGCTTTTTCTTTACTACTCTTTTAAGGGCATCACTAAATATTTGAATATCTATTCTATTCCTACTTCTTAAGAGATCACAAATTGTCCTTTCTAAATTATAGATCCTTATTGTATTTCCCAAGGTTGTTTCCAATTCTGTAACCCCCATTAAATGTAAGTCCCTTTTTATATAGTAGATATTAAATCTTTCATTTATTGTATCTACTACTTTGTAACCGCTGGGTACTGTTACGGAATATTCAAAGGGTGTTCTATCAGATATTTCATGGAAAAAAAGAGCTGTTTCGTGAGAATATATTAGATTAGGGTATTTCTTTTGCATTATATACATTTCATCTTCTAATGCGTCTGGTAATGCATAGATTCCTCAGCCTATTCTTTCAATCTTTCCTTCAGCCACCATCATGGATAAATAAGTTCTTGGAA
The DNA here is from genome assembly GCA_964515895.1 of uncultured Clostridiaceae bacterium. Taxonomy (GTDB): domain Bacteria; phylum Bacillota; class Clostridia; order Acetivibrionales; family DUMC01; genus CAZEYH01. Next base: position 3,636 of record CAZEYH010000301.1, read on the forward strand.
TATTGTATTCATCTAAATCTGAACTTAATAAAGTACCATTTTGTTCATTTATGATTTTTTCTATTCTTTTAATGTAATTCATTGCTCTCACCTTCTTGTCTTTACAAATATACTTATATTGTAATTGTTATAAGTATATTTGTAAAGAGTTTAAAAATCCTGGGCGCACTTTCTGTATATGACCAAAAAATATGGCATCACTAGATTATCAAAGTATATAATTTCAAGACAATTTGTTTCCTTCCTAACTTAAGTATAAATCAAATTGTCTTGTTCGCTAGGAGTCTGCTCGGAAAGTCTGAGATATCAAAGCGGACTGCAGGATGAACGCTCATGGACTGCATTATGATACAAGAGGATGCAAGTTCTTTGCTATGGCGAAGTTCGAATGCGGCATCAAGTTTACTAAACCTGCGGCACGGATGCCGCAGTCGCCGGTCCTGAGCCACGGATGGCGAATGACCTACGTCCGCATTGGAATGAGTAAATGGCATTAGAACTTGCCCTCGAAGTATCCTAAATGCAAGAAATGACGTTCAT
>CAZEYH010000302.1:0-4145 GCA_964515895.1 uncultured Clostridiaceae bacterium
AAATTGTAATACCTCTTTCCTTCTCTTCAGGAGCTTTATCAATTTGATCATATGCTGTAAACTGAGCTTTCCCTTGAAGGCCTAGCACTTTAGTAATAGCCGCTGTTAAAGTAGTCTTACCATGGTCAACGTGACCAATTGTACCAATATTAACATGCGGTTTTGTTCTTTCAAATTTAGATTTTGCCATTTTATAACTCCTCCTTTTTCCGGTGTACTAAAACCGGAAATAATAATTATTAATGTTAGATTAACTTTATTATAATAAATCACTACTCGGATATATTACCATTTTCAATTCTAATGTTTTCCTAGTATCTTGTTTTTACTAGTACTTTACGATTTCATCCTGAATATTTTTAGGGACTTCTTCGTAATGATTAAACTGCATCGTAAATGTCCCTCTTCCTTGGGATTTTGAGCGTAATTCTGTAGCATATCCAAACATATTAGCAAGGGGAACATAAGCAGTAACCACATGAATTCCCCCCCTAGCTTCCATACTTTCTATCCTTCCGCGTCTTGAATTCAGATCGCCAATTACATCACCAAGGTAATCATCAGGTAAAACCACATCAACCTTCATAACAGGTTCTAGCAATACCGGATCTGCTTTACGGCAACCGTCTTTAAATGCCAATGAGCCTGCAATTTTAAAGGCCATCTCTGATGAGTCAACTTCGTGGTATGAACCATCAACTAAAGTAACTTTTACATCAAGAACCTGATATCCTCCTAACAGTCCGCTATTCATTGCATCCTGTATACCTGAATCTATAGCAGATATATATTCTTTAGGTATAGCTCCGCCGGTTATCTTGTTAACAAAGGCATATCCGGTACCGGGTTCCTGAGGTTCAATTTCAATAATGCAATGGCCATATTGTCCACGACCTCCTGTTTGACGCACAAATTTTCCTTCTGATTTAACAGCTTTTCTTATAGTTTCTTTATACGCCACCTGAGGTTTTCCTACATTAGCTTCAACTTTAAATTCTCTTAGCAGTCTGTCTACTATTATCTCAAGATGTAATTCACCCATTCCTTCAATTATAGTCTGTCCGGTTTCAGAGTTAACACTAGTCTTAAATGTAGGGTCTTCCTCTGATAACTTCTGCAAAGCCAGAATTAGTTTTTCCTGCCCTGCTTTTGTTTTTGGTTCTATGGCAACAGAAATAACGGGTTCAGGGAAATCCATAGACTCAAGAATTATTGGATGATCTTCAGCACATAAAGTATCACCTGTAGTAGTATTCTTAAGTCCCATAACTGCAGCAATATCTCCGGTATAAACCGTATTAACCTCTTCTCTGTGGTTTGCATGCATAAGTAGTATCCTTCCTACCCTCTCCCTTTTACCTTTAGTAGAATTTAGCACATTTTCTCCTGTTGTTATTTTGCCTGAATATACTCTAAAGAAGCACAATTTACCAACATACGGATCTGTCATAATTTTAAAGGCAAGGGCCGAAAATGGAGCATCATCATCGGCAATCCGCTCGTCTTCATCTTCACTATCAGGTGATATTCCTTTTATTGGTGGTATATCAAGTGGTGAAGGTAAATAATAGACAATTGCATCTAATAGCTTTTGCACTCCTTTATTTTTGTAGGAAGAACCGCAAGTAACAGGCACGATTTTTACACTGATTGTAGCCTTCCTTATGCATTCACGTAACTCTTCCTCGGTTATTTCTTCTCCTTCTAGATATTTAATTAAAATACCTTCATCTTGTTCAGCAACAGCTTCAATTAAATTTTCCCTATACATATTTGCAATATCAATCATATTTTCAGGGATTGAGGTTTCTTCGATTTCTCTGCCAAAGTCACCCTTGTGAATATATGCTTTAAATTCAACAAGATCTACAATACCCTGAAAATTTTCTTCTTTGCCTATTGGTAATTGAATAGGAACAGGATTAGCTTTTAATCTGTCCTTAATCATTTGTATGCAACGGAAGAAATCTGCTCCACTAATGTCCATTTTGTTTACATGAGCAATACGGGGAACATGATATTTATCAGCCTGCCTCCAAACAGTTTCAGTCTGGGGCTCAACTCCTCCTTTTGCACAAAAAAGTGTTACTGAACCATCGAGAACGCGAAGTGATCTCTCAACTTCAACCGTGAAGTCAACGTGCCCTGGCGTATCTATAATATTTATTCTCTTGTTTTTCCATTGTGCCGTAGTTGCGGCAGAAGTTATCGTTATGCCTCTCTCCTGTTCTTGCTCCATCCAATCCATAGTTGCTGCACCTTCATGGACTTCACCCATTTTATGCAGTTTCCCTGTATAGAACAAAATACGCTCAGTTGTAGTAGTTTTTCCTGCATCTATATGAGCCATTATTCCTATATTCCTTGTGTCCTCTAAACTAAATCGCCTGGGCATCTCTATCCTCCTTTCATTTCACGATAGTTCATTTTATTTTACCATCTATAATGAGCAAAAGCTCTATTGGATTCAGCCATCTTATGAAGATCTTCTTTTCTCTTAAATGAGCCGCCAACACTATTTGCAGCATCCATAATTTCAGCTGCCAGTCTTTCACTCATTGTTTTTTCCCCTCTTTGACGGGCATAATTTACAATCCATCTAATACCTAGTGTTTGTCTTCTTTCAGGTCTTACTTCAATAGGTACCTGATAGGTAGCTCCACCCACTCTTCTAGCCTTAACTTCAAGAACGGGCATTACATTATTTAAAGCCTGCTCAAAGACTTCCATAGGATCTTTTCCTGTTTTGTCCTTAATTATATCAAAAGCTCCATAACAAATTTTTTGGGCAGTACCTTTTTTGCCATCTAACATTATTTTGTTAATGAGCTTTGTTACCACTGTATCATTATATATTGGATCAGGCAAAACATCTCTCTTTGGAACATGTCCTTTTCTTGGCACACTGCTTCCCTCCTTCCGGTTTTAATTTTTCATAGGTACTCGTTGTTTAACCAACGTCAGTGCCTTTATTGCCGCTCCTTATTATTTTCCTGCAGTTTTAGGTCTTTTTGCACCATACTTGGAACGTGATTGCATTCTGTTTGCAACCCCTGCTGCATCAAGCGTTCCCCTAACAATATGATACCTAACTCCCGGGAGGTCTTTTATTCTTCCCCCTCTAATAAGAACAACACTATGCTCCTGAAGGTTATGACCAATTCCAGGAATATATGAAGTAACTTCTATACCATTTGTTAGTCTTACCCTCGCAACCTTTCTTAAAGCAGAATTAGGTTTTTTAGGAGTAGTTGTTTTAACCACAGTGCAAACTCCTCTTTTTTGTGGGCAATTCACCTTAATAGGCTTTTTCTTTAGAGAGTTAAAACCTCTTTGTAATGCAGGTGATGCCGATTTTTTCCCTATACTTTTTCTTCCTTTCCTTACCAGCTGATTAAATGTGGGCATCAATACACCTCCTTTCACCAAGAAAATTCTTTCGCTCATTACCTAAAACAATGATGCGAATTTTCTACTATTTCAAAATACACACAACAGATGCACCAACATCTATATTGCATGCTTTTCCTAATTTCTTCATTTCATCTACGTATATTACTTCTATCTCATTCTTATCACATACATCTTTAACTTCCTCAATAATTCTTTCATCAGCATCCTTTGCTATTATTACAGTTTTTACTTCACTGTTCTGTAAAGCTTTTAACGACTGTTTTAACCCCACAGCTTTTTTACTGTTTTTTAAATGCGCCAGCACTTAATTTACCCTCCTACTTCTCACTTCTAGAAGCCCGAAGTCTACTATTTTACACACTGAATTATTTTATCATCGTAATACCTTATTTGTCAATAAATAATTTTGCATCTTAACCTTCATTCGTATTTACAGATATATCTCTATACCTTTTCATCCCTGTACCGGCAGGTATAAGCTTGCCAATAATTACATTTTCTTTTAAGCCAACAAGTGGGTCAATTTTGCCCTTAATAGCTGCATCTGTTAATACTCTGGTAGTTTCTTGGAATGATGCAGCAGAAAGGAAAGACTCCGTAGCTAATGAAGCTTTAGTAATACCTAGCAAAGTATGTTTTCCTGTTGCAGGACTAAGTCCGTTTTCAAGAGCTTTATTATTTTCTTTTTCGAATTCAAACATATCTACCAAACCGCCGGGAAGCATGTTTGT
>CAZEYH010000303.1:0-4144 GCA_964515895.1 uncultured Clostridiaceae bacterium
CCTTATGGGTCAAGAAATAAAAGAAAATTCAGAGATATATGTAATGCAGGAAGGTGGCAATGAGGTATACACTATTTCTCTTGAAGCTTATACTTTCTTGGATAAGCCGTTGAGAGAGATTGTTGAAGTATTTGCATATATAACAAACATTTGGGATGTAGATAAAATTATTGTAGAGATGGACGGCTATACAGCAAATTGTGAATTACAGACAGATCCTGATCAAGATACTGATAAAGACAAATTCTTTCTTAACGGTAAAGATGCAAGTATGAAAGATGAAAATGATAGACAACCATTTAGGGCTTATTACCAATCTCTTATAGGTGTAACTTTAAGTGAATTGGAACCTGATGCAAATCCTACAGGCGAAGCTGAAATCACTTTCACATACTATAGAAAGGTCGACCCTAAAGTGATGAAAGTAGAGTTTATACCAAAAGATGAACGTTATTATTATGTAATGAGAAACGGAAAGTATAGTGGTATTCTTGTTGAAAAGAAGAAATTTGATGAACCTGAAGGGGTAAGGGAGTCTTATAGGAAACTTATAGAGGCAGTAAACAAGAGCCAAGAGTAAAGGTGAAGAAATAAAATGTGCCTAGTTTTAAGTAATTAAGAGTAGAACTCCAACATAGTATTATAAAGGATAATATTATGTTGGAGTTGTTTTTTTGAAAGACGAAGTTAAGAATATTTTGAAAGTATCAAGTGTGTATTTAGCAGCAATTATTGGGGCAGGTTTTGCATCAGGACAAGAAATAATACACTTTTTTACTAAATATGGCAAGGGTGGAACATATGGTATTATTTTATCTGGGATTTTATTTGCTGTTTCCGGCTATATTATAATGGAAAAAGTTTATATGGGGCGGGTAAGGAATTTTGAAGAGCTTATATTCCCGATGACCGGTCTGATCCTTGGCAAGATAGTAGAATTAATTTCAACTCTATTTTTGTTTTCAGTATATTGCGTTATGATTGCAGGTATGGGAAGTACTTTATCAGAATTAATAAAACTTCCTCTATTATATAATAATATTATTGTAAGTATCGTATCTATGATAATAATATTTGTAGGTGTTGAAGGAGTTGCGAGAGTAAGTACATTATTAGCACCGGCTTTAATAATCGGGATTGTAGGTGTTGGTCTTTTCATTATTATCATTAGAGATAAAGAAGTATTTAATCTTTTAAAGACTATTGATATTGCAACAACCATTGATGTTGCAACTAATAATTGGATTGTATCTTCTTTACTCTATGTTAGCTATAACAATATTCTTTCAACAGCTGTTTTAAGCAACTTATTACCTTACTTGAAAACGAGAAGAATTGCCGTTATCGGAGGTCTATTAGGAGGTCTTTTATTATGTCTTTCTGCCATGGTTTTAAACATAGCCTTGACCCCTTTTTGCTCCAGCACTTTAATGGGAGAATTCCCGGTAATTGAAATTGTTCAGGGATATAGCGGCTTCTTAAAGAGTGCATATAATATCATATTGATTTTTGCAATGTTAACGTCAGCAGTAGCTTCCGGATATAGTGCAATTTGCAGAATAAGTGCATGGCTTAAGATTAAGGCAAGAACTGCAACAGTTCTAATATGTATACTTGCAGTACCTTTTTCTAATCTTGGCTTTTCCAGGTTAATATCTTCTGTTTACCCCATATTTGGATATACAGGCCTATTCATTTTAATTTTACTAATTATTGATTGGGTGAAGAGTATTAAAATAAATTTAAAATCTTGATTAAGTTGATGTATATGATAAAATATAAATAAATATATCACAAAAGATAATGTACGGGGGTAAGTTCCTGTGAATGTTACTGAAGAGAGAAAAAAAGTTACAAGTAGTAGTAAAAAGTCAGGAATAATTCTTTTTATTTTGCTTTTTATTGCTATCATGTTTATGGCGTTTACAGCTTATTTAAAAAGTAAGAATATTAGTATTAATTCCATTGATATTAATAAACTGTTTAATAGCGTCGTAGAGAATAGAGTAGCTGAAGAAAAGGAACTAAAATTATGGGAAATAAGGTATGAAGCCAAAGATAGGCCGACTTTCATAGTATATAAGGATTTGATAATTAAGTCTACTCTTCATGGCATAACAGCCATAGACAAACAAGGAAATGAAAAATGGAATTTCCCCGTTAAAATGAATAAACCCTTACTAAAAACTAAAGGTCTCAATTTAGTTGCAGCAGATATTGGGGGAACAATGGTTTTAGCTATTGACCAAAAAGGGATTAAATGGGAAGAAACTTTTGAGGGTGATATAATAAATGTTGATATCAGTAAAAAGGGATTTATAACTGTTGTTCATAAAGTGGAAGGATATAAAGGAGTAGTAAGGGTTTTTGACCCGGAGGGTCAGGAAGTATTCAAAAGATATATTATAGACACCTTTGTATTTTCCGGTGAAGTTATGCCTTCAGGAGAAAGTGTGATAATAAATAGTATTGATATTTCAGGTATTGGTGCTACTTCTTGTATTGAGTTTACAGATTTGCTGGGTAATCCGTTTGCAGCCTTGTTACCTCGTGAGAATTTAGTGTATCCTTTTGTATTTACACTTGAGGATGATTCGTTTTCTATTGCAAATGATACATCTATTATACATTTTGATAGAAATAGAAATGAAGTTTGGGAGAAGAAATACAAAAAAGTTTATAGCATTGATGTTATTGATGATAATCTATTTATTGTAGCTGTAAATAGCAATGATACTGCAAACACTAGTGAAATCCTCTTTATAACTAGAGAAGGAAAAGTAGTTAAAAGCTATCCGTTAAAAAGGGAAGTAAATAACATAAGCACTTACCGTGATATTGTAGCTATAAATACGGGAAGAGAAGTTTATTTTATAAACAGTAAAGCAGATTTAGTTGAGAAGTACAATTCATTGTCGGATGTTATACAAGTATATTTTTTCAGTAAAGATGAGGCAGCTATAGTTACTAGAAATTGCATAGAAATAGTAAAGTTTCAATAAAAATATAAACAATATTAATTGGTGATGTAGTACGAATAGATGATAGAGATTAAAATTTTATTACTTAAAAATAAAAGGGGGCGAAGTAATGAACTTGAGTGATTTTGCAGTACTTGCAATTATTTTAGGTTTTGGACTTATGGGTCTTAAGATGGGATTTATTCTTTCAATTTTTAAAACAGCCTCATATTTTGTATCAATATGGATATCGTTAAAGTTTTACCCAAAAGTTGCTGAAATATTGATGAAAACACAGTTATTTGAAAATATTAAGAATTCAATACTTAATAATCTATTAAAGCAAAAAGGAGCTCTTATATCACAAGCCGGTGAACAGGTAAAACAAGCAGCTGCAAATACTATAGTTGAAAGGCTACCTTTACCGGAATTTTTAAAAGGAAGTATAGTTAACCAGATACCCGACCCCGGAAAGCTTATTGATGTAAACAAAGTGATGGAAACAATTAGTGGAGAATTGGCAAAAATCATTATTTATATATTAAGTATGATTTTGCTATATGTTTTTGTAAGGATTGCCATAGTTGTAGCTAAATATTTGCTTAAGGGCATTACTAAGCTACCTGTTTTAAAGCAGCTTGATAAATTAGGAGGCTTTGCACTGGGAGCAGTTGAAGGATTGCTTACTGTTTATATCGTTTTTGCAATACTGATGCTTTTTAATTCTTCTCCTTCATTTAGACAAATATATGAAACCATAGAAGCTTCGAAAATAGCTAGGTTCTTTTATGAGAATAATTTTATTGTAGACTTTATGTTCCCGGGAAAAGCGATATAGATAAAACAATGTAAGTTTCTTTTTGCTAACACCTAATAAGTTTATAATTTAACGAAAACTATTATGATTTATGTTAAATAATTAATGAATTATACTTTTTTCTTTTAAACTGTGGACATATATATAGTATGCGTAGTAAAATTAGAACAATATTTAGCCGGGTTTACCGGCTTTCGTTTTACTTTAATGAGATTTATTGATGCAAATTAAATATAAATTGAGTAAAAACTAAGTGTTGATAATGCTCATATATGATTATAGAATTAGGAGGGTTTTTAGTGAATAGCGATATTATTAAAAAAGGTATAGAAAAGGCACCACACAGGTCTTTATTTAAAGCTATGGG
>CAZEYH010000304.1:0-4136 GCA_964515895.1 uncultured Clostridiaceae bacterium
TCTCTTTTAATAAAAGTTTATTAAAATAATGCAAATGTATTCTGGTTTTAATCTTATGTACTTCTGATGAAAACAAATCTCTATTTCTTTTATAGCTTATTATAAGAGGTATTAAAAATAGCATTAGCAAATTTAATGCAATTACTTTTATTAACATAATAATTTTTATCTCCCGGTTTTGTATCCTTATATTTGTATCGTTATAATAATGTACTTTAATATATTCATCTGTTTAGGCTGCAGTGAACAATAGAGTCTATCTTACAGATAAGTTTTTAGACCTTTTCGCACCGGCTTTAGTATTCAAGCTATTTCCTGCTTGCTTTAATGCCCCAACAACCTTTTGCCAGTTATTAAAATCTTTACTGCTTTCACTGTTTTCATTTTTGGTATGATTGCTTTGATATCTGTAAACTATTTCTCTATCTAGCAATTTTCTCATTAGAAGAGCTAATTCTTCAGCGTTAAAAGGATCAAAATACCTTACATTTTCATACCCTTCCAATATTTCATGTGAAAAAGAACAATCAGAGGCAAGAATAACGCCTTTCACCATTTTAGCTTCTAAAAGAGGCATTCCGAAGGTTTCTATATATGAGGGAAACACCAGTATACTTTCATGACATCTTCTTAAGACTTCTTCCCTGCTTACCTGTCCTGCAAAGATAATAACATCTGCTAATTTTTCAACTCTTTTATAAGATATTATTACATCTCCTTTTTCTACTCTATTTACAAGCACTTTTTCTCCCAGGATTTCTTTTTTTGCTTCTTGAGGTAATGTCAATATTACTTTAAAATCTTCATATCCCTGATCTAAAAGCTTAAGGACTGCTTTTATAAGGCATTCATGGTTTTTATATAATGCTATACTTGCAGGATAGAAAAAATCTCTAGAACTTATTGGTTCCCCATCTAAATAGGGGAATGTTTCAAGTTTTTTATCAATAATGCTTTTATCAATTGTAGGAGGTATAACTAATATTTTGTTGCTTCCAATTCCTGTCTTTTCCATTGCAGCTTTCATCCATTGGGTTTGAACAATTACAGTATCAGCTTTTTTTGCTGATTTTTTAATGTGAAACCCATTTATATACTGATATACAGCTAATAACCTTTCCTGTCTCTTGAAAAAGGAAAACTTTTTAACATTCTGAAAAGGTAATGGTTGATGCACATACAAAACCTGCGGTATTTTTATCCTAGGAATGCATACATTTTGCATTGAGAACACAATATCAGCATCATAATCTTGAATTATGCGGGGTGCAACATAAAAATCCCAAAAAGCACGATGAAACCAACTTTCCTTAATCCATGGAAAATTAATAACTTTTATATGTTCATCTTCTTCAAGCTGTGGTGTACTAACTAAAAATAGCCACTCCAAATCCTGTCCATTATTATTCTGTCTGTTATTGCGTATATATGAATAGAACTCTTTTAATATGGATAAGGCACCGCCACTGGATGCGGCTACATTAATAACTGCAATTTTCATTTAACATCACCTATTTCACTTATTCTAACAAATTCTATATTATTCCAATAATCCTAAATTTTTCTCCACACAAATTCATTTATCAATTTTGTATAACTTTGTATAATCTTAACTACTTTTATCGATACGTTAATATCTTCATAATCTGTCGGTAATACTGATTGCTCTTCTAATATTGATGCGGTTCTACATATTTCAATGGATTGTATTATATTCTTTTCATTTATCCCTCCTATAACAATAGTCCCTTTATCAATCACTTCAGGCCTTTCGGTAGATGTTCTGATTAATATTGCAGGAAAGCATAATATTGAAGACTCTTCTGAAAGGGTTCCACTATCTGAAAGTACGCAGAACGCATTTAACTGAAGTTTATTATAATCAAGGAAACCGAAAGGTTTTAGCCGTCTTACTAACGGGTGAAATTCAAATTCTCTCTCTTCTATCTGAATCTGACTTCTAGGATGAGTTGAATAAATAACAGGCAATTGATAGGTTTCTGCAACCTTGTTTAATGCATTCATAAGGGAAAAAAAATTTTCTGCATTATCTATATTTTCTTCGCGATGAGCTGAAATAAGAATATATTTTTCGGGCTCAAGTCCTAATTCTTTTAATATGCTGCTTTTTTTAATTCGACCAATATTCTTATGAAGCACTTCCGTCATTGGTGATCCGGTTACAAATATATGTTTTCTTTCAATGCCTTCAGCAAGTAGATTCCTTCTGCCATGTTCCGTATATGCTAAATTAATGTCACTAATATGGTCCACAATTCTCCGATTAATTTCTTCAGGTACATTTTGATCAAAGCAACGGTTTCCTGCTTCCATATGAAATATTGGTATTTTTAAACGCTTTGCCGGTATAGCCGAAAGAGCAGAATTAGTATCACCTAATATAAGTAATGCATCAGGTTTTTCCCTTAAAAGAACTTCATAAGATTTTGATATAATATTACCTATGGTCTCCCCCAGATGACATCCCGGCACATTTAGAAAATAATCGGGTTCTCTTATATTCAAATCTTCAAAAAAAATCTGATTTAATGTATAATCCCAATTTTGTCCAGTATGAACCAATATATGGTTAAAATACCTGTCACAGGCTTTTATACATTCAGATAACCTAATTATTTCAGGTCGGGTACCCACTATGGTCATTACCTTTAACTTATCCAATACCCATACCTCCAAACCCCGGCATGGGAATTCTTTTAGGAACTTATGAATTCCCATGCCTCCAAATTGTTCGCTAGGGAACCCTAGGTTCCTGATAATATGTATCAGGCTTATACGGATTAAGTATTTCATTTGCCCAAAATATGGTAAATAAATCTGTTTGTCCTATGTTAGTTATTGAGTGGGTGTATCCTACAGGAATATCCAACACCTTTAGTTCTTTGCCGGAAACCCTATACTCAATGATATTGTTACTGCTGCTTAAAGTATAGCTTTTGTTAATTTGATGAAACTTTATTAGAGCTTCTCCTTCAATGACAAGAAATTTTTCAGTCTTTGTATTGTGCCAATGATTGCCACGGGTTACTCCGGGTTTTGTACATGAGACAAATATTTGACCAAATTGTTTTGACTTTATGAACTCTGCAAGCCACCCCCTATTATCATGTTTCATTTGAAGATTATAACTAAAATCATTTTCAGGTAGATAAGAAAGATATTGAGCATATAAGTAACGTTGAAAATCTCCTTGGAGATTTGGCACAACAAGGGTTTCTCTGCTTTGCTTAAATGAGTAAAGTATATGTGCAAGTTCTTTTAACGTGATTTTAAACGTTTTGGACATATGACAAAATCCATCTTTCCCTCTATTTTCATTACCATTTAGAGCGTTAATAAATTCATCAATGACATGATCTATATAAACAAGCTCTATTTCAGTATTCGGATTATTTATTTGAATTGGCAGGTTACGAGAAATATTATAGCACCAAGTGGCAACCACTGAATTATAGTAGGGGTGACTCCATTTGCCAAATACATTAGGTAATCGATATACGCAAACTCTGGCGCCTGTCCTCCTACCATATTCAAATACAGCCTCTTCAGCACATTTTTTGCTGACCCCATAAGGATTATCCTGAATGGCCTGAATAGAAGAACTAATGAGTAAAGGAGTATTTTTACCTGTATTCTCCAGTATTTTTACCAATTTTTCAGTAAAGCCTTTATTTCCGGTTTCAAAATCTTCATTTCTTTTCGATCTGTTTATACCTGCCAGATGAAATATAAAATCTGCTTGGTTTATAAAATCGCAAAGCTCTTCCCATGCATTATCAGTATCATAACTTAATATTTCTAGTATCCCATCCTGATTATTCCATTGAGGATTATTCTTCTCCCGATTATTCCATTTTTTATCACTACATTCCTTTTCTACAAGGATTTTTTTTGGTCTTCCAAACTGATTTAACCTCCAATAAAGGTTCTTGCCAATAAATCCATTTGCTCCTGTTATCAGTACTCTTTTCATTTTTTCCCCCCATTCTTTCCACCCTTCCAACCTTTCAGTTCCTTCTTTATATAATCTAATGCAAGAAGTTTATCTTTAATCTGTTTTATATTTAACCTATCAGTATTATGAGATGTATATTCCCAACCATAAGTTATATTCT
>CAZEYH010000305.1:0-4119 GCA_964515895.1 uncultured Clostridiaceae bacterium
AATTAATTATTATATTACCTATCACTGCATACTCGAAATATTTTTCTGAAAAATTTACAATTTTATTATTGACATACATTTAGAATTATGGTATTAATATTATTGCTTATTAAGTTTAATTTTACTAAACAAAGAGTTTAGCTAATAAAAACTTGATTAATGTATAGCAAGATGCGAAAATCCTAATATTTGTCAATTGCATTGCTATACGCCGGGATTTGGAGAAGTGATGAATATGAAAATTGGTGAGAAGATAAAGCATTTAAGAATGAAAAATGGTTTAACCCAGGAAGAACTGGCTAGCAGATGTGAGCTTACCAAAGGATTTATTTCACAGGTGGAAAGGGAGCTTACATCACCCTCTATTGCTACACTGGTTGATATGCTTGAATGTCTTGGTACTAATTTAAAAGATTTTTTTAGTGATAGTGTAGAGGAAAAAGTTGTATTTAAGAAAGAGGATGTATTTATAAAGCAAGATAATGAACTAAAGCACATGATAAAATGGGTTATTCCTAATGCACAAAAGAATACCATGGAACCGATATTAATACACTTGGAAGTGGGTGGTAGTTCTGAAGAGCATGTACCCCACGAGGGTGAAGAGTTCGGATATGTTTTATCCGGTAATATATATCTTTGTCTGGGTACAAGGAATTACAAGGTTAAAAAGGGTGAAAGCTTTTACTTCAAACCGACTGTGATACACAGTATAGAAAACGCGGGGAAAGGTGAAGCGGTTGTTCTATGGATATCATCGCCCCCCAGTTTTTAGTTTGACTTTGGTTTTATATAGTTTAGTCAAGAACAGAGGAGACCATAAACAATATTAATTATTTTAAGAAATAATTTGTGTGAGGAGGGAAAAAAGTGCCTGAACCTATTATTAGATTGATTAATATATCAAAAGATTACAATGGAGCAGAGGCATTAAAAGATATTAACTTATATATACGCAAAAATGAATTTCTAACATTGTTAGGACCAAGCGGTTGTGGAAAAACTACAACATTGCGTATTATTGGAGGCTTTGAACAGCCTAATAGTGGCGAAGTTCATTTTGAAGGCACAAACATTACCGGTTTGCCACCATATAAAAGAAAGGTAAATACAGTGTTTCAAAGGTATGCCCTTTTCCCTCATATGGATGTAGCTGATAATGTTGCATTTGGGCTAAAAATAAAGAAAATGAATAAAAAGCTTATTAATAGAAAAGTTGGTGAAATGCTCGAACTGGTTAATCTTAAGGGATTTGAAAAAAGACAGGTGGATTCCTTAAGTGGTGGACAACAGCAAAGAGTGGCAATTGCAAGAGCTCTTGTAAATGAGCCTGAAGTTTTGTTGCTTGACGAGCCTTTAGGAGCATTGGATTTGAAATTAAGGAAGGACATGCAGACAGAACTGAAAAAGATACAACAACTTGTAGGAATTACATTTGTTTATGTAACTCATGATCAGGAAGAAGCCCTTACTATGTCTGATACTATTGTCGTTATGAAGAACGGGAGAATACAGCAAATAGGTACTCCTGAAATGGTTTACAATGAGCCTAAAAATGCCTTTGTTGCTGATTTTATAGGCCAGAGCAATATCATTCAAGGGAAGATGATAAGAGATGGACTTGTACAATTTGCCGGAAGAGAATTTGAATGTGTAGATTCAGGCTTTAGCAATAATGAGGAAGTAGAGGTTGTAGTAAGACCTGAAGATATAAAATTGGTAGCAAAAGAAGATGGCATGCTACAGGGTGAGATTCAATCGGTAACTTTTAAAGGTGTACATTATGAGATGATAATTCAAAGTGCCGGACTTAAGTGGGCGGTACATAGCACTCTAATGGAACCTGTAGGAACCATGATAGGACTTCGTATTCTTCCAAATGATATCCATGTAATGAAAAAATCAAATGGTGTACTCTCTAGCGATATCCATGCAGTTAAAGAGGAGAATGGTACATTCCCGGATAGTAGTGATATGATTAAAGGGGTGAATGCAGAATGAAGAGAAATTGGTATGCATATCCATACCTTGTTTGGATGGCAATTTTTATAGTGATCCCCCTTTTACTTTTAATATACTATAGTTTTACAATAAGCACTGACGAAGGTGTGAAATTTACTCTTGAACATATAAAAAGACTATGGAATCCCATATATTTTATGGTGTTTTTACGTTCGATAGGTCTTGCTCTGATTAGCACCGTTATTTGTCTTATAATCGGTTATCCTGTAGCTTTAATACTTGCAAGCAGGGAATTTAGGAAAAAGAGAGTATTGGCCTTGCTTTTTGTCATACCTATGTGGATTAATTTTCTTCTTAGAACATATGCATGGATGACATTATTAGAGAAAAACAGTGTTATAAATGTAATACTAGGGTTTATGCACCTTCCAAAGCTGCAACTTCTTTATACGGATCAGGCAGTAGTATTGGGTATGGTTTATAATTTTTTGCCTTTTATGGTACTTCCTATTTATTCTGTTTTAACTAAGTTAGATAAAAGCATACTTGAGGCTGCTGAAGACTTGGGAGCTAATTATCTTATTGTACTAAAAAGGATAATTATTCCTTTGAGTCTTCCGGGAGTAATTTCCGGTATTACAATGGTATTTATGCCTGCTATAACAACTTTTGTAATCTCAAGACTTTTAGGGGGAGGACATTATACTCTTATAGGCAATCTTATAGAGCAGCAATTTATTTTCGTAGGAGATTGGAACTTCGGTTCAGCCATTTCCTTTGTTTTAATGATATTGATATTAATAAGTATGGGTATCACCCGTAAATATGACAAGGAATATGAGGGGGGTGCCATATGGTAGGACGTATAATTAAAAAGATATACTTATATATAATATTTTTGTTTTTATATGCTCCTATAGTTGTGCTTGTAATTTATTCCTTTAATGAATCAAAATCTAGGGGCCACTGGGGAGGGTTTACCTTAAAGTGGTACAGAGAGTTGTTTAGAGACAGGGAAATAGCTACAGCATTATATAATACTCTTATGATTGCAATATTATCCTCAATTATTGCAACTATTATAGGTACAGCAGCTGCTATCGGTATACACAACATGAAAAAAATAAAAAAAGTTGTAGTAATGAATCTGACATATTTACCTGTTCTGAATCCGGAAATTGTTACAGGAGTATCACTTATGTTGTTATTTATTTTCATGAAAGCTTTTACAAATATCGGATTGGGCTTTTTTACCATGCTTCTTGCGCATATCACGTTCAATATACCTTATGTGATACTATCGGTATTGCCTAAACTAAAACAACTTAATAAACATACCTATGAAGCTGCATTGGACCTAGGAGCAACACCGCTGAATGCCATAAGAAAGGTTATTATGCCTGAAATAATGCCGGGTATTGTTACAGGGTTTATTCTTGCTTTTACACTATCTATTGATGACTTTGTAATAAGTTTCTTTACTACAGGGTCAGGTGTATCAAATCTTTCAATATATGTTTATTCAATGGCAAGAAGAGGCATTAATCCAAAAATAAATGCACTTTCAACCATAATGTTTATAACCATACTTGTTTTACTTTTAATTGTTAATAAAAGAATGTCAAAAGATAATACCAATAATGTAGTAGTGTCAAATAATGTTAAGGAGGTTATGAGATGAAAAAAATCGTTAAAACATTTGCTATGTTCCTTATTTTAATGCTGTTTGTCGGACTCTTCATAGGATGTGGAGGAGCTGGTAAGCAAACTCTGAAGGTGTATAACTGGGGAGATTATATTGGTGAGGATGTTATACAGGACTTTGAAAAAAAATATGATGTTAATGTAATTTATGAAAAATTTGCAACCAATGAAGAAATGTATACGAAATTGAAGGGTGGAGGAAGTGATTATGATGTATTATTTCCTTCCGATTATATGTTAGAAAGAATGATAAAGGAAGACATACTTGAAAAAATTGACCATAACAATATTCCCAACTTCAAATATATTGAAGAACGTTTTAAGAATCTTTCATACGATCCCGATAATGAATATTCTGTTCCTTATATGTGGGGTACTATTGGAATTATATATAATAAGACTATGGTAAAGGAACCGGTTGATAGTTGGAAAATTCTATGGGATAAAAAGTAT
>CAZEYH010000306.1:0-4117 GCA_964515895.1 uncultured Clostridiaceae bacterium
TAGCGGAGCGGATCAGAAAAGCAATAAAAGACCGGTGTGCCTGCACAATTTCCATAGGAGTTTCCGCCTCGCCGGAGTGCGCTACCAGCGTACAAGGATTGATTAAAACAGCGGACCAGGCCTTGTACAGGGCCAAGGCCAAATGCAAGGATCGGGTCGAAGAAGCCCAACTCCAAAGTAACTAATTATTGCCCCATGGATACCAAATTAAGGTACGATATGGAGCACACCCCCGCCTGCACGAAATTCTATTTCGGGGCATATATTACTACCGCTTCTAAAAGCACGCCTCAGCACTACCCATCCTATGTTCTTTTCTTGGAAGCGGGCTTACGCTGTAAAAAATATTAAAATTTAAAGAACCTAAAAGGCGAAACTTGGATTGTGTTCTCCCTTCCCTGGCCCTTGAAAAGATTCTTATAGGATTTTTAATATGTGCGTTAATGATCTTCCTTTTATCACCGATAACCTGCGAAAACTTTACCCTTTAATGACAGGTTTCCGGCAAAAGATAGCTCCTAAATAGGCAAACTGCAGAACATGAGAGTTCATAAACATTTACGTGCACAGGGTGACCCACAGTCCATTATTGAATGACGCTTACTGTTCTTCGGTATCAGTCGTAATTTATGTTTCACTCCCACAGTGGGCACTAGTAAAAATCGCTTTTTCACCCCGTGTTACTGGCCATTGTAATTTAATTTTTGTAGAAAACTACCGATATAATTAGTACAAGAATGTATTCACCCCAAACCCCACACAGTTGAAAGAAGGTGATGTTAATGTTTATTGTAAGCATGTAACACAGGTTCCCTTTCATGATTCCAAATTAAAAAGGAGATTATGAATGAAAAAGTATACAAGATTCTTCAGTTTGTCTATATGCATACTTATGTTATGCATGGTGTTTATTTCCATACCAGTCATGGCCGCAACACCCATAGCCGAAAATGAAAACTATATTGGTATTGAAGTTCCCCTTGTCCCAACTATTACACCATTTGTTATCAGCCCACTTACGGGTAATGTGTAAGAGTGAATTCAGGAACTGCTGTAGATATCGAGTCAATACACTTCTTTGCTTATAGTATTAGAAATTAAAAATTATTGAAGGGATGAAAACCATGTTTAAAATCGCTAATGTTCAACAAACGCCCAACCATCTTTTTAAAACCGTTATAGATAAAAATATTCAAGATAAGATTAAATTCAGCACTCAGGCAGATACTGTAACAATAAGTGATGAAGCCCGGAATAAATATATTCAATCACTAAAGTTTAAAGAAGCAAATCAAAATGAGGTGTTGGGAAGACAATTCCAAAAATTCTATGAAGAATATAACAGTGCTGAAGCAATCGAGAAAAGACAACTTGAACAATTAGAAAAGGCACAAGCCTACAATCACTTAACAGATGAGTTCATGCTAAAGGGTGTCAAATATCATTTTCCAGAAAACACACTCCACCATACAATTATGGAAGTTTTGGAAGGAAGGGTTGTAAACGCATCGCTTTATGCTGCTGAATTAGCTGGAGCTATTCGTAGTTCAATTTCGATGCCTGATAAAAGTGGTGAGGAACGAGCAGCATTTCGGGAAATGGCACTGAAACAAGCGGAATATATCGCTGAAAATTACTTTGATAACGAACAAGAAGCCAGATTTTTCATGAATGAAATATATAGGTATTACGAAAATGATGTGTTGCGAGAAAAGGGGTATATTGTTATTGACAATAGTGACTTAGAACCGTTTAAAAACTATAGCAGTCCTATTACAAAAGGGAATGATGTAAGTTTTTATACACTCGCCAAAAGGTACATGGACGAAGGCTATTTTGAACGGTTCGTTAATGGAGAAGGAAATCCTGCAGAATCAGGGAAGTTTCTCATGCAACTCCAAAATAATAAAGATAAATATAGTAAAGAGATTATAGAAGAGTTCGAGTTAAATGAACAGCAAGCAAAAGAGCAAATCATAGCAACAAAATCAATGCTTGAATCATTTGTATGGGAAAACGGTCTCGTTGTTGGAACAATGGAAGAACAACCAAATTATTTGGATGAAATATTAAAGTGGAATAAAAGCATGTTGAATTTATTTAATTAAGTTATCGACATAAAATCTTTTCCAGTCTTATCCGAAAACTAATTGTCTCTTGAATAGCCTTTAACTGCTGTTCATTAAGTGGTTTATTCAACATTATCCCTCCATTCGAGCGGAGAGGGTAGTGTAAAGTTTTTTGTGTAAACTCTCTCTTCCCAAGTATAGTGGTTACTTGGAACAGGAGGGTATTGAGGATTGAAACTGGATAGGAAAAAACTCAGAGAAATGCTGAAAGAAGAGGGCATCGAATCAACTGAAGACCTTCAAGTGCTTATGCGTGGCATCATGAAAGAGGTCATTGAGGCACTTTATGACGGCGAAATAACAGACCATTTAGGTTACGAAAAGCATAAACAAGGGACAGGGACGGATAATTATCGGAATGGTTTTTCGAAAAAGACCGTACAATCCACCGTTGGCCCCGTAGAACTTGAAGTCCCCAGAGACAGGAAGTCCGAGTTCACACCTAAAGTGATAAGGAAATACCAAACAGATATTTCCGGTATCGAGGATAAAGTGATATCAATGTACGCTAAAGGCATGAGTACTAGAGATATCAAAGAGCACATTTACGATATTTACGGATATGAGATATCCCCCGAGACTGTCAGTAACATAACGGACACCGTACTGGAACATGCCAAGGAGTGGCAATCTAGGCCCTTAGAGCCTGTCTGCGCAATAGTTTTCATGGATGCCCTGGTCGTCAAATTGCGAGTGGACGGTGTTGTCAAGAACGTGGCCCTTTATGCCATTATCGGCATCAACCTTGACGGGGAGAAATCCTGTCTAGGCCTTTACGTATCTGAAACCGAATCAGCCAAGTACTGGCTGACTGTGATGAACGAGCTCAAAAACCGAGGCATAGAAGAAATCTTAATCTTCACGGTAGATAACTTAAGTGGAATCTCCTCAGCCATAGAAGCTGCCTTTCCCCATGCTGAAGTGCAAAAATGTATCGTGCACCAAATCCGCAACTCTTTGCGGTTCGTGTCCTGGAAAGAGCGTAAGCAGGTGGCAAAAGACATAAAATCCATCTATGAAGCTGCGACCGAACCTGACGCTAGGGCGGCACCTGGGGATTTCAAAGAGAAATGGGATGGGAAGTACCCACACATTTCTAGGTCATGGGAGGCTAACTGGGCTGAGTTGTCAGTGTTTTTCAAGTACGCACCGGAAATTCGCCGACTGATCTATACCACCAATCCCATTGAAAGCTTCAATAGGGCGCTCAGAAAGGTGAGCAAAACGAGGTCTTTGTTCCCCACAGAAGATGCGCTGATAAAATTGATGTATCTGGCAGCCCGGGACATTGAATGGAGGTGGACACGGACGGTAAACGGCTGGGGAGCGATCTACCCCCAATTGAGCATCTTTTTCGACGAAAGACTGGCACCATATATGTAGGAGGGATTTGAGTTTACACAATTAACTTGACAGACTCGCGGAGAGATGCTATTTCTGTAACCCGGTCCATAAGTACAAAAGCTTTTCCCCTGTGTTGTTATTATTATACCATGCACACCACTTGTTTTTTCCGACAATAAGCATTATGTAGAGAAAATTCGGAGGATCCTTTTGAAGCCCCCCCGGCGCGTTTTTTACCTTAGTTGTTCTTTATAATTATCTGCATAACATAACTGAAGCGCCACAGTATATTATGCTGCTTTTCTTCACACCTTTTAACGATTCCCGCACTTTTTAACTATTGCCCCAAACCCAAATGTAGGTGTGTGCATTTTTTTAGCCAACCTTCCGTAACCAACAAACCCCCCAAACCCTGTCCTACCTAACCCCACCAACACAAGAAAACGCCCCGTGGAGGCCGCTTAATTGCCTGCTTTCCCACGGGGCGGGTTGTAGATCTTGGCTAGTTGGGAAAAGGGGAACCCAATGAGCCCTTTTCAGGTTACCGGATAATGGTGGGACAAATGGCCTGCCCCCTTGTCCCTTCAAAGTTGTAAGGTTGCCGAGGTTTCCGGCTCGCCTTTAGTCAGCGCAGTAAATGTTGA
>CAZEYH010000307.1:0-4091 GCA_964515895.1 uncultured Clostridiaceae bacterium
CGTAGTCGTATCAAGCCTTTCAAACGTTTATCTGTGCAACCTCGTGTCGCACCTAGCCTTTTACCGCCCCAATCATTACACCCCTAACAAAATATTTTTGAATAAAAGGATATACAATCAATAGGGGTACGCTGGCAACAATAATAGAGGTATATTTTAAAGCTTCCTTTGCCATAATTTGTTCCAAACTAACCAATCCTAACTCCATCATTTCTGTAGTAGTGCTTTGGATGACAATCTCACGAATTACGAGCTGGAGTGTCCATAGATCTCTGCGGCTGCCTAGGTAAAGCATACAGGAAAAATAGGAATTCCAGCGTGCTACTCCATAAAAAAGGGCTATGACTGCTAATACTGGTTTCGATAGGGGAAGAACTATTCTTGTAAGTAGTCTCCAGGGGGAACAGCCGTCAATTATCGCAGACTCCTGTATACTGTAAGGAATGCTTGAATCAAAATATGAACGCATAATAATCATATTATATGCACTCATTGCTGAGGGAAGTATTATAGACCAAAAGTTACCCATAAGTCCTAAATTCTTAACTACCAAATAAAGAGGGATCAAACCGCCACTAAAAAACATAGTTAATGTAATTAATATTGTAAAAAGCTTCCTACCAATTAAATCCCGTCGCGATAGTGCAAATGCAGCAAAAATAGTTAATACCATACTTATTGATACTCCTAAAACAGTATAAAATGTAGAGTTGCGGTAACCTATACCAATAGTAGCATTTGTGAAAACACGTTTATAAGAATCAAGATTAAATCCTCGCGGAAAAAGGAATACACGTCCTGTAACCACCTCTAACGGGTCACTTACTGAGGCACTTAACACAAATATAAGTGGATATAGTGTTAGTACAACTAATATAATAAGTAAAAGCATATTAACTATATCGAAAATTTTATCACCAAAACTTATGTACATAAGACCACCAGGTTTAGGTTTTGCAGTTGTTTCTTTTGCCATAATTTGTTTCTTTTCTACCAATGCCATAATCGACTCCTTTCTACCCTACCAAAGACTTGTATCCGATACTTTTCTTGATATTCTGTTAACTGTTAATAACAAGATACAGTTAACAACTGAGTTAAATAGAGTAACTGCAGTCGCAAAGCTCATCTGGTTATTAACTATACCTACACGATAGGTGTAAGTAGAAATAATTTCAGATTTTTCTATGTTTAAAGGATTTTGCATTAGAAATACCTTTTCATGACCTATGGTCATTATGCTGCCTACCCTTAGAATCAACATAGTTACAATAGTTGGCAGAATACCGGGAATATTAATATGCCAAATTTGTCTAAAACGACCAGCTCCGTCAATACGAGCAGCTTCTAGAAGTTCCTGATCGATATTAGATAAAGCTGCTATATATATGATAGCACCATATCCTAGCTCTTGCCAAAGGCCAGAAATAATATAGAGGGATCTAAACCACTCAGGCCTTTCCATAAATCTAATTGTTTCACGACCTAAAAACTTTATCGCGAAGTTTATAATTCCACGATCCGGATGGGTAAACAGAATCATCATACTTACCACTATTACTACTGAGATAAAATGAGGTGCATAAGTTATAGTTTGTACTAACTTTTTAAATCTCTG
Source organism: uncultured Clostridiaceae bacterium (assembly GCA_964515895.1). Taxonomy (GTDB): domain Bacteria; phylum Bacillota; class Clostridia; order Acetivibrionales; family DUMC01; genus CAZEYH01. Next base: position 1,619 of record CAZEYH010000307.1, read on the forward strand.
GGAGCGCAATTCATTGAGCATTAATGCCAAAACAATAGTCAGTGGGAAAGATATTGTTAAAGAAAGTATGCTGAGGCTTAGAGTATTTATAATGACTCGTGATGCATTATAGCTGGAAAAGAATCGCTTAAAATGTGCAAGTCCTCTCCAAGGGCTTTTCCAGAAGCCATAAATTGGATTATAGCTTCTAAAAGCAATTTGCAAACCATACATTGGACCGTAATGAAAAATTACATAGTAAACAATCACTGGAATTAGCATAAGATAAACTTGCCAGTTGCGAATAATAGAGCGTAGAAACTGATGCTTTTTTATAGTGTTGCTCATTTCTATTTTCAAATGTATTCCCCCTTTTCTTCTTTTAAAGGTGCATTATCTTCATAATCTAAATATTTAGTTAAATAAAGACAGCATTTAATTAAGTTGAGAGTATTAACAAAATAATACTTGATCTGAAAAAGGTAAAAACGCTAAAGTAATAAGATATGCAATAATTCCCATATATATTATTCACAAAAAATATCTTAAGGTCAATATGCAAATTTTGTTTTTGATATGCAATAATCGTATGTTGATATGCGATTATTGCATAAATGATGAACTATGTTGTGTTTTTACTAATCTTTGTTCATAAATTTATTAATAGTGCACTATTGAAAAAAGCGCACTATTATCAGAAAGTGGGAGAAATGGTTAATTGAATTTATAGGAATGGTGGCAGAATTATTCAATATATCCGCCTGCAAAACCTTGATACTCATTAAGGAAAAATTCAGCAGTCTTATGCATACAAACACCAATTTGATTATCTTTAAACGAAAGAGTAATAGTTAAATTCCCTAAATGATCATCTATAATAAATGTTCTAATAACAAGCTTATGTTCTTCTGTCCAAGCAGCACAACTTGTTGCCCTATACATTCTGTTTGCAGGTTTGTTGATGGTATCACCGAAATAGTGTGTTTCAGGAAAACCACACTCTACATACTTCTTTATCCCAAAATATAGTTTCTTGTCACCTCTTGGATTTGTGTAGCTCAAGGTGCCTTCGTCCCCATCAATGCTTACAGTTAATTTTGAAATTTGCATGGGATTATCCTTAAGAATATACGTAACTCCGTTTATAGATTCTAATATTTTGCTTTTATCCTCTCCAGGTATTGGTATAAGAGATAATGATGAACATTTTTTGATCAAGCTGTTATATGCTTTAGTATCCGCAGGCATTTCATCCGAAAGCTTGTCGATTATTTCATGCCAAAGTGTTTCAAATATCATGCGTTCAGCCTGCATATTACCCTGAGTATCACCTGTGCAAACAAATAAAAAATCCTTTTTTGGAAAGCAAATTGCCAATTGAGAACCCATTCCCCGAAAGGCAAAGGCACCATCATCCAGTATCCATATTTGGTATCCATAACCGTGACTCCAAAGGTAATTCATACCTTCTGTGTTATTATCTATCTGCTTAGTCGTTGCTGCTTTGATATAATCTTTTGAGATAAGCTGCTTTCCATTATATTTACCACCATTTAGGAAAACAAGTGCAAACTTTGCTAAATCCCTTGTTGTAGCCATAACACCTGAGCCTCCCCATGAATACCCCTCAGGAGCTTTGATACACCATGTGTCCTTTGAAAAACCTATGTGGTCAAATAATCCTTTTCTCATATATTCAAGAAAGGGCATACCTGTGACTCTTTCAACGATTACATTTAATATATATGTACCTGATGTATCATAACTAAAAATAGTACCAGAAGGATGAGTTGTCGGAGTATTAAAAAAGGTCCATGCCCAATCGTTATATTTTAGTCCGTAGGTTCCATTTGAGTATGGAGTTGCCATAATAAGAAGGTCTCTGATTGTTGTATCGTCAATGTATGGCTGCAATTTTTCTTTGGGCAACTTATCGGGAAAATATTTTACAATCTTGTCGTTAAGTGAAATTTTACCCTCGTCCGCAAGCATTCCGATAGCAGCGGAAACAAAGGTCTTACTTACTGAATACATACGGTGAAACTTGTTTTCGTCAAAAGGTTTCCAGTAGCCTTCAGCACCAACCTTACCATGTCGCAACATCATGAAACTATGCAGACATATTTTATGTTTTTCCATGGTATTAATAAAATTTTCTACCCATTTTGATGAAAATCCGAGCTCCTCCGGGGGAACTGTTATTAAATCATTTATCATTATATATCATTCCTTTCCCTTATTTTTTGTCAAAACACTAATCTGCTTTTTACTAAAAAGTTAACTTCTTTTTTACTGAAAAAGCTAATCTGTTTTCTACTGAAAGGGATAACCTTTTTTATTAAAAAGGCTAACTTATTTTTTGCTTATAGGTTAATCAAAAACCCATTTTTAATATTAACTTGTTATTCCAAAACTTAATTTAAAGCAACGTCAATCTGGGAAGCAAAGATTTTGGTATCACTTTTTTCATTAATTCCTTCTATATATACTCTTC
>CAZEYH010000308.1:0-4060 GCA_964515895.1 uncultured Clostridiaceae bacterium
TGAAAAACTAAATTCCACCCCAAACATATCCAAAGGTAGAAGTTACTCTTGCAAACTCTAGGGTGGGTTTTAGATTTTAAGGTCAGGTTCCTTACCAAATAAACTTATATCTGTATTGAACTGATGGAAATAAGCAAGTTGGGCTGCTCCCTTAGCTGCTGACAGTTCATCATAATCAATTACCTCTATAGCCAATGATTTTATGGATTGAACGGGACATCTCATTTCAATATCTTTCCTGATACTGTCCATAAAACCGGGAATTAAGGTGATCTCACCTGTAAATATTATCTTGCATGGATTGAGTAAAGTAACAGCTGTTGAAACAGCTTGCCCTAAATAACGATAAACATCATTCATAATAGTTATGGAATCAGGATCCTTAAGAACAACGGAACGTGTAAAATCATTAATAGTAGGAACTGTCCTATCTTTTAGCAGACTACGTAAAATTGGATGTCTGCCTAATTTAAGCCCCTGTTCGGCCTTTTCAACAATAGCTCGATTGCTGGCTTCAGTCTCAAGACATCCGTATTTGCCACATGCGCATTTTATTCCATTGTCTGCAACATACATATGACCAATCTCGCCTGCACCATTATTGTGTCCGCTACATATCTCATTATTGGATATTATAACCATTCCGGTACCTCTTCCAATTAGTATATATAGCAGATCCCGAATATTAATGTTTTCAGGTTCCATTTTCAAACCAAATGCACTTACTTTTATGCTTTGTTCAATATATGTTTGTATTCCAAATCGGTTTTCAATTAGCTTTTTAAGTGGAATCATCTCCCAGTCCTGTATATGTACGTACCGTACAGACATACCGGATGCACTATCTACAAATCCCGGTACACCTATACCGATACCTCTAACTAGATCCTTTTCATCTTGTAATGATTCCAACAGTTCATGTATACATTCATAGAGTAACGCAATTACTTGCTGTGAGTTGATATTAGGTTCAAGTAAAATGTTTTTTTGACTAATAATATTTCCTCCAAAGTTCAACACTACACCAACTATTTGAATAGCATTAAATTTTACACCAATAAAATAACAGCCTGATGGATTAATTTGTAACAATTTTGCCTTGCGACCTACAGTAGAACTACTTGTGCCCGCTTCATAAATTAACCCTTCCTGTATTAGTTCATTTATATATTGCAGTACTGACTCCATACTCAGTCTGCTTTTTGTTTTAACACTTGAACGTGACGAATTTGGGTAATCTCTGATAATCTTCAACACCAAATTCTTTTTTTTCCACTTGCGATATTTAATATTGTCTCCTTTTGACATATCAAACCACCTTATGTTTTTCTTTTTTCTAGCATATACATTATTTGGAAGTAAGTTTCAAGGATGAGTAACAGTTTAATAACTCATAATTTTTAATGGAAATTAAATGCAACATACTATAAGCTTCATAAGCAAAAAAATACACAGATATCGGTCATATAAGTAATTATTTCGTGAAGCAAAGAGTGACACCTTTAATATTTTTTGCTTTGTAATGCTTTTTCTGTCATTTTAATCTCTTCTACACGAACTTGCCTATTATTAAAGACTATATAAACGTATATTGAATCAAGTATTGCCAGCTGTGCAATACGAGAAGCCATCCCAAAAATTCGATATTTCGTCTCATTTGATACAGTAAACAAAGCTATATCACTATATTTCAGAATAGGGGATTTTCCATAATTTGTAACGCATATTGTTTTAGCTCCCTTTGACTTTGATATTTTCAATGAATCAACTACATCAATAGAAGAACCTGAATGAGATATCCCTATAGCTACATCTTTGTCTGTAAGATGTGACGCTGCTATTGCCTGCATATGATTATCGTTATATGCTACAGCATTGATACCTATTCTCATAAGTTTATGCTGATAATCGAATGCTATAGATGCGGAGTTTCCCAAACCAAAAATAGCAACAGTGTTTGCGTTCAGGATTAAGTTGGCGGCTTTTTCCATTCTATCACAGTCAATAATCTTTTTTGTGTTCTCAAGAGTATTTCCAATATCAAAAAAAACCTTGTTTATTATATCCTCTAAACTATCATTTTCATTTAGTTTTTCATTAATAATGGTATAATCATTGACAGTCTCTTGAGCTATGTTAATTTTAAGTTCCTGATATCCATTGTAATTCAGTTTACGAGAAAAACGTACTATCGAAGCCTCGCTTACTCCACACTCTTCCGCAAGTTCACTGATTGACAGCTTTATAATATCTCTTGGATTCTCCATTATCCAATCAGCAATCTTTTTGCCTGCATTCCCTAATGTTTCATAAATTGACCTAATCATAACTATTGTATTAGGTACATATTTATTGGTACTATTTTTATTTTGCATATAATACAACCTTCCTCATTTTTACAATGTTTAAAATAATGAAAACAGATTTTTATTTAATAAATCATATAATTTTACAATGTATTTTAAATTTACATTTACCTTTTGCATTAAAATCTAATTAAATATTTATATTATAAAATCAAAATTATCCCAATACAATCACTACACTATAATTATCTATCAACGTAAATATAAGTAATGCTAAAAATAAAAATTTACAAGATATATAAATATAGTGAAATTTATTTTCATGTCCGGTTTTCAGGATATATTATAATTGATTGTTTGTCAAGATTTTTATCGCAATAATCTAGCTGTTCTTCAGCATGAGCTTGTTCTTGTTTCATAGGTAGTCCATCAAGAAGCCATCTTAATTCACGATAAGTAATTCTCATAGGGTTTGAATTATCTGATGGCCATGCATTAAATTTTCCTTTTTCTAACCTACGATAATATAACCAAAATCCGTTGTGCTGCCATTGTAGTATTTTTATCTTATCACGTGCCCTATTACAAAAGACAAAAAGACATATAGAAAAAGGATCCAATTCAAACTCTTCTTTTACGATTACTGCCAAACCATCAATAGATTTTCTCAAATCCGTACTACCACAGGCAAGATATACTTTTTCTACTGAAGATATATTTAACATGATGATACCAACACACTTATTATATCTTGAAATATTTTTTTGCTAAATCCTTCTCTTACTTCTATAGAAGCAGAACCTACCTTTACAATAAAAAGCCCTTCAGTAGTTTTTTCAGGTTTGCTATCAATTTCTACGGTTACCATTTTGGAACTTCAGGTTCCCTTGGCATCACATTTTTTGATTTTTCTTTATCTAACCAATACCTAAAAGTACTTACTTTTATATTCTTGGCCTTACACCATGCAGATATACCCATATTACTGGTTTTATATTCCTTTACACGAGCTTCCCACTGCTTTCTTAATTCCAGCTTCGTCATGAGAAAACCTCCTCAACATTGTTTTTAAGGATATTTTCTCATAAATGCTTTTGCATTAAAAGGTGGGTTCTATTTTACGCTTACTTTTATTTCAACAAAAGGGCCAACTATAAGCAAAAAATGTAAATACCCGGCAGAGTTGTGCTGTATGTTCGATATATGGTTTTCGCAGGAAGAAGTTGTTGAGGGATCAGGACTCTTTTGCGATTGTTTTGTATATGGCATATATGGTAAAGAGTGGATATATACAGATGAAACGAAAACCAGATTTGAGGCAATCGTTCCTGATTGGTGGGAAGGTTCATCAGGAAACTATTTGTATAAATATAGTAAATGGGAACATGATTTTGGATTATTTGATAATATGATGGTTTGTGGTCAGGGTAATTCTTTAATTCGTCAGCTTGGATATGTTGAAAATGATATTCCATATCAAGTTGAAAGATTTCCATCATCTTTAATGAAGTTTACTGCTGAAGAATAATCTGTTATTACAAGCAAGTATCAAGACATACAATCATATGTAACAGAAATGCGCAGCAAGTATATTGCAAGAATTGAGTCTATTGATGATACATGGGACAGCTATTGTTCAACATTTAAACAAATGGGAATTGATGATGTAATTGCTGCTTATCAGACGGCATACGAGAGGTGTATTTGTCAAGTGAAAAATCCCCCAAATTATATTTGAAAAATCCCCCACTTGA
>CAZEYH010000309.1:0-3688 GCA_964515895.1 uncultured Clostridiaceae bacterium
AGCCGTTCGTAAGACCGGCGGTTAAATTTCAATACATCTTATGTGTAGGTTTAGCACGATGCGGAAACCCGGAGATAATCCGGAGCCAATATTTCAATACATCTTATGTGTAGGTTTAGCGCCAAAAGAAGGGCTTACTTTAAAAGTAGGTCTTTATTTCAATACATCTTATGTGTAGGTTTAGCAGACAAGACTACAGGTAAAGCTATTGTGCTAGGCCCATTTCAATACATCTTATGTGTAGGTTTAGCTGAGCTTATGGGCTTAAACTGGTCTGACGTCGATTTATTTCAATACATCTTATGTGTAGGTTTAGCGGAAACTAGTTGAAGGTAGGTCCAACAGGGTTATAGAATTTCAATACATCTTATGTGTAGGTTTAGCAACAGCAACTACATCGTCTCCGTCATAAACACCAGAATTTCAATACATCTTATGTGTAGGTTTAGCTTTTTCCGTTCATGGCACGGGAAGCCGTACTTTCATTTCAATACATCTTATGTGTAGGTTTAGCTCCGCTTCTCGGTCTTTTGTTACAACATATTCTTTATTTCAATACATCTTATGTGTAGGTTTAGCTGAGCGAAGAGATCCCTTGGGCTAAAGGACTACCTAATTTCAATACATCTTATGTGTAGGTTTAGCAATATAGCAGCTTCGAGCGGATGCATTATCGCAAAATTTCAATACATCTTATGTGTAGGTTTAGCATCTTCTCTCATTTCAATCATTGCTGATTTAAAAGTGATTTCAATACATCTTATGTGTAGGTTTAGCGAAATAATCAGTACAAATCCAACTTCGGTGATCTGATTTCAATACATCTTATGTGTAGGTTTAGCATTTATAATTTGTTTATATATTTCTATTGGAATCAAATTTCAATACATCTTATGTGTAGGTTTAGCTTCTTGATATAATTTGATTGTTATCTCTATTCAATATTTCAATACATCTTATGTGTAGGTTTAGCTATCTTTTATATCTATTTTGCATCCAATAAGCACAATTTCAATACATCTTATGTGTAGGTTTAGCATGGTACATTAGACCTATGTCGTGGGCTGGAGGATGGAATTTCAATACATCTTATGTGTAGGTTTAGCAGTATATTACGCAAAGTCGAAAGTTAGGTGAGTAGATTTCAATACATCTTATGTGTAGGTTTAGCTATGCGGGTTACTCTTGAGGATTACGAAAAAGACCTATTTCAATACATCTTATGTGTAGGTTTAGCAATAAATGGTTTTGGGAAGGTATTAGCATTGAACTATTTCAATACATCTTATGTGTAGGTTTAGCTTTATTACGGGAACAACAACGCTGCCACGGTCACATTTCAATACATCTTATGTGTAGGTTTAGCTATAGCTTCCCGGCTGACGAACCATACGCCGCCGAGCTATTTCAATACATCTTATGTGTAGGTTTAGCCTCATTTTTAAATCTCATAGACTTAATTGTTTGCAATTTCAATACATCTTATGTGTAGGTTTAGCTGGATACCAGAAGTCACGTTGGGGCGATGAACCTGTTATTTCAATACATCTTATGTGTAGGTTTAGCTATACTAGGTGTAGCTTCAATAGATAGAGAGATAGATTTCAATACATCTTATGTGTAGGTTTAGCGCACAGGCGTAGCACTTGGCGGTCATACTCTAAGCGAATTTCAATACATCTTATGTGTAGGTTTAGCCCAGGACATGCTGTTTTGTTCCAGTATTTGTGTCCAATTTCAATACATCTTATGTGTAGGTTTAGCAAATCCATTGGATAATCCAAGGATGCAAGAATTGTTATTTCAATACATCTTATGTGTAGGTTTAGCCAAACCCACCCAGTGATGGGACGATTATTACCGGCATTTCAATACATCTTATGTGTAGGTTTAGCTAAAGCTTTCTTCAAAACTTTCTACATAGCCGCCTATTTCAATACATCTTATGTGTAGGTTTAGCCAAATCTCTTTAAAGTCAGCATAGCTTTGATAGATTTCAATACATCTTATGTGTAGGTTTAGCTAGAAAACATAAAGAAGAAGATTTCTTGTTTTTAAAATTTCAATACATCTTATGTGTAGGTTTAGCTTGCAGATGGCAAAGCTACGCTGGCAAATCAGGCTGATTTCAATACATCTTATGTGTAGGTTTAGCTACTTGTCCGGATACCCACCGATAACATAAGCGTCGATTTCAATACATCTTATGTGTAGGTTTAGCTCTCCAAACGTCCAGGTATCACCGCCGTCCGCTACTTATTTCAATACATCTTATGTGTAGGTTTAGCGCTCTGGTATAGTGCGTATAAAGTCTTTGCAGGTATATTTCAATACATCTTATGTGTAGGTTTAGCTCCACGTATAACACCCATTGCCAGAAACGTTATAGTATTTCAATACATCTTATGTGTAGGTTTAGCTCAGAGTGTTGTAATGTCCCAACTGTTAGCCCTAAAATTTCAATACATCTTATGTGTAGGTTTAGCTGCTGTTGTGTGTGGTAGTGTCCGTCCTCTCTACTGATTTCAATACATCTTATGTGTAGGTTTAGCATGGGATTACAATGTTGACAGAGATAAAGTAGCCGAATTTCAATACATCTTATGTGTAGGTTTAGCGCAGCAAGGTCACGTAATCTTTTTGTGTCCACAACATATTTCAATACATCTTATGTGTAGGTTTAGCACGGTTTTATAAGACTATAAAAAAGGGGGAAACAAATTTCAATACATCTTATGTGTAGGTTTAGCGCAAGCTTGAAGTCGTGAATACGCTGCTTAAAGAAAATTTCAATACATCTTATGTGTAGGTTTAGCGCTTGTGCAGCAGTACCCGCACCTGGAAGGGCAGCTATTTCAATACATCTTATGTGTAGGTTTAGCGGTTTTCAGGAAGATACGGTACCATTGCTTTTCAAATTTCAATACATCTTATGTGTAGGTTTAGCCGGAACAGAGCCGCACAGGAAGGGGAAATGTAAAGATTTCAATACATCTTATGTGTAGGTTTAGCAGTATTGCAAAATTCAAACGTTATATATGATACCGGATTTCAATACATCTTATGTGTAGGTTTAGCCGTTCAAGGAAAATGAATTGCAAGATGTGGATTGGATTTCAATACATCTTATGTGTAGGTTTAGCCACAGGTTACCACACAGCAAAGTTTGTCAGACGAAAATTTCAATACATCTTATGTGTAGGTTTAGCTATCTCTCCTTCCCCTTCCCGTTAGCTTATTAGTTATTTCAATACATCTTATGTGTAGGTTTAGCCCGGCATCACGAACATTAGGGGTGGATACGGTATAGCATTTCAATACATCTTATGTGTAGGTTTAGCGTTGGTAGATCCAAACACTGCCGCAAAACTGGATCAATTTCAATACATCTTATGTGTAGGTTTAGCTACTCAAGTTTAACGGGATTAATGGCTGTCTCCATGATTTCAATACATCTTATGTGTAGGTTTAGCGTTATCGCTCGCATCTCGGGCTTGCCATGAAGCCGAATTTCAATACATCTTATGTGTAGGTTTAGCTTGGGCAGCTATAAGGGCATAGCGGACCTATACGCCCATTTCAATACATCTTATGTGTAGGTTTAGCTGTATTAGAGAGTACGGAAGATGATGAAGAATTATATTTCAATACATCTTATGTGTAGGTTTAGCCCAAAAATCACGAATGA
>CAZEYH010000309.1:3698-4056 GCA_964515895.1 uncultured Clostridiaceae bacterium
TCTTATGTGTAGGTTTAGCTATATACCCGAGGGCATATCCGGCAGCCAGGTACAAATTTCAATACATCTTATGTGTAGGTTTAGCCCAAATTTTAAACCCTTCATATTCTTTTTCTCCGAATTTCAATACATCTTATGTGTAGGTTTAGCGCGGGCTATTTCTGCTCTATCCTCTGCTGTGAGCTTATTTCAATACATCTTATGTGTAGGTTTAGCGAAAAGGCGAACCCGTTCTCAAAGGCAGTACACAAATTTCAATACATCTTATGTGTAGGTTTAGCGACTTTGGCTCCTGGAGACAACAAGGCACTATTCTCATTTCAATACATCTTATGTGTAGGTTTAGCACAAGTTTATT
>CAZEYH010000310.1:0-4024 GCA_964515895.1 uncultured Clostridiaceae bacterium
TCTGTCTTAGTAGCTTTATCAATAACGGCAGTACCCTTTCTAACCCTATTATTAATAATGTGCATTTCCCCAGTGCTTAAATCAACGTTTTCCCATTTTAAACCAAGAACTTCCCCCCTTCTCAGCCCCATTGCAATAGTTATCATAACTGGGACTTCAACATATGTGCCTTTAATAACTTTTAGCAACTCAACAATTTGCTGTTCATTATAAAAATTTCCATGAAATTTCTCAACTTTCGGCAATTCGACCGCTTCTGATACATTTCTCGAAACTAAACCCATCCTTAGAGTATACTTTAGACATTTATGAATGTTTGCATGATGGTGTTTTACAGTATTGGCAGATAAACCCTTGTCTAAAAGATGCTTGTAAAATTTTTGTACGTGAATGGGTTGCAGCTCTTGTAATTGGATATTCATAAAAAAAGGTACGATATGCTTTTTTATGGTCTGTTTATAGCTTTCATACGTTGTTGCTTCTCTTATGTGCAAGTATCATGATCCCGCCACATGGGTCATCGCCATAAATGTTGCTGACACCTATTGATTGCATGGATATTTACCGCTCACACCTATTTCCATATAATACATAAGTAGAATAAATTCATAAGCTTTAACCCGGTAGAATATTGGAAAGTGTTCTTGGCGTATCTGCAATCCGGCTTTCCTTCATCAGGACATGTGGGGAACGTACCGAATAAGATAATTATCCTGTTTTCAATGATCAATTGAGGGGGTAGTAAATGTCCCTCTATTAATCAGCAGATTTTTAGGTCAACAGTAAACCCCTTTAGAAAAACTTTTTTAAATACTTTTCTATACTTTTTAGCCCTTGTTTAATGGAATTTCCTATGGAAGGCTTACTTACACCTTCAGACCTGGCTATTTCTGCTTTACTCATTCCAAGAAAAAAATGTGCATAGATTTCTTCAGATGATAGTACAATAAATACAATATCTTTTTCTATCCCATCTCCAGCATCAAGAGAATAGTATGCTTTGTGAACACGAACACGCTCATAATCTGCATGTTCTTTCCGATTAATCTGTTTAATTAATTCTGCAACCTCATCTGTAATTTCAATATAAAAGTCAGATTTATAAAATGGGTATAATTCCCGTAAATTAATTCTTTTCATATCTTAACCTCCGTTTTGATTTTGATACATAAAAAAAGATGCTGATTTTTCAACATCCTTTTCTGAAATAAAAATTTATCATATGGTTAAATATCTAGTTAAGGTATGTTCAAGTTATTGTGAGCATGATTCGCGTTTTATAAAGAATGCAACTTGAGTAGAATATAATAAATTTGTATCCATTTTTTATAAAAAACAACTTGTGATTTCTTACCAATAAATCGGTGTTTCCCTAAACTATTACTCTCAAAGATACAAGGAGAGATACACATAACGATATTACGGAAAGCACTTCATAGATTATACGCTTTTGTTTTATTTTTTTGATAGCCTTGCTATGGAGTATTATGCTTATAAGCGTCAACACAAGAGCAAAAATATACAAACGGTAAAACATACCGCTTGAATCTTTCCACACAATATCGCTTCCTGTAAAAGGTAGTGTGCCAGGGATTTCCCCTATCGATGCACCATCAAAAAGTACCGTCATATGATATGGTTCTTCACCATCAATACTTATAAAAAAATCATGCGAAAACCGATTTTTATATGCTATATCAACGCTCGCACCATCAAGGCTGTATATAGTATGCGTATAACCACTTTCCCGATATATAGATGCATAATTAAGCATCGTGGCGTCAGGGTGATGAATATGCCATCCGAATCTGGGAACCAATAGCAACACAAATATCTGTAACGGTATAATCAGATATATTAATAGTCTTTTCATCACATATTCCCCCAATATGTAATTTGTCTTATATTATTTCTACCATACCTTAACATGTCCAAACTTTCAATAGTCTTTTGTTGGGTATTATTCTCAATCACCTACTTTTTCGGTTCATTACTATTCATAATATACTATCATTAATAGTGTGTTATTGCGTAATTTTTCTACCAATACACAATACAAGCAAAAGTGCCTATTACCTAACCTCGTATTTAACAATAGTTTTTACTCAATGTTTATGCTTTAAATCTTCTTTATCAACATCACCATAAACACCAGTTTCTATTATCTTTCTGCCTTTCACTGTATAGCCGTACACTGCATTGGGTTCATCAACATAGTATATCCTTTAGTTTCAAGATGCTCCCACATTAGTTTTTCCGCGTTCTTTGTTCCTATAATCACATATATACTACAACTTAATGCTGTGATAATTAAAATAGAAGCAACTATCATAAATGCTGTTTTATTCATATCTTTCACCCCTCGTTATATAAATAACCTTTATTTTACATTATTCTACCTCTAAAGTGTAAAATATAAGTGGTAAATATAATACATGACCACCTAAAATAACGCTCTTATTATACTCATAGGAAAATTTAATTTTCCCCTTTGGCATTTGTAGCGCCTATGATAAGGCCTACAATTCCTAATATTACCTCAATCCACCACAGTATCAATTCTATAGTAACAACGAAAATAACCCCTAATAAAAGAAAGGCAAATCCAATATTTTGTTTTTTCATACCTCTCTTTCGTAAAGCTCATATTATGTAAATGTTGTTCATATAAGTATCACACCGTTTCCCTATTATGGAGGTGAGGATATCAGAGGTCATGTTTTAAATTTGATTTTCAATAAGCAGTCATTTCCGTTATCTGGGAATAAGTCCCAAACTTTCGATAATAGTCTTTCCATCATTGCATTTAAGCCAACTAATTACGCTTCTGGCGCTATGACCTTCAGGTAAATCCCCTCGAACTACTGCATAATAATAATCGCAAAGGGAATACGTACTATCCGCAATACTCTCTTCTGATGGAACAACACCTTCAAATGCAAGCATCTTTAAATGTTCATCTATCCCTGTGATTTCTCCCATACCTTTTAAGTACGTATATAGAGTATATCCAAGGGCATAGCTGTTTGTTGATTTACCGTTAAATCCACCATTATGATAGAATGCTACTTGTTCTAACATACCTTCCATTGTTAACTCTACATAATTTTCCCTTATAGCTGAATGCATTTTTTTACCCTTTAAAATAAGGTTATCCATTTGCGATTGGCTACCACTATCAGCATTCCTACAAATAGGCACAAGCGTTCGATCGGGACCACCTAGAATTGACCATTTATTAATTCCATTATTCAGATAGATCTCGCGTACCTGCTCTAACGTTATATTTTCAGTCTTGTTTTCTTTAGGAGTTACGAATACCAATGCCTCGGCAACAATTGGATAAAACTCAAGTTCTATACCTTTGTCCTTAGCCTCGTCCAAAACATCATAAGAAGCATAGGGTACAATTACCATATCCACTTTACCTTCTATCAGTAATTTATATGAAGGTACCGTTTTTGATGCTGTTTCAGGGAAATTATCATTTTCATCCTTTTGATACATAACACTATTGATAGCCCTTATAATTGAAAGGGTTGATGTGGAACCATCAATCTTTGGATAGTTTTGATGGGTGATTCCAAGGTCATCCGCAGTTTCACTCATGCAATTACTAGCTGATTCATTACCGGGATTAAAATTATTGCTAACTGTTGGTTGATCTAATGGCAAGCCTGTCGTTCCCAGATTACCTGTAGTTTTTGTACAAGATGCAAATAATAAGGTTATAAAAAATATTAACAGAATCGTGAAAGGTTTTCTCATTTTTATTCTCCTTACAGATAAAAATTTTGAGTAACAGTAGCTTACTATCATGAATAGCTAATTTTGTTTTTCAACGTAACCTATAAGCGATGCTTCAAAAATATCGATTTTTTTATTATAATTCGTTATATAAGGCATATCCGCTCAATAATAATCCGAATCCTCCAATCAATGATAATATCAAACCAACAGTTCGAAAACTAGATGTATTAGTATCAACTATCCTTTCATATTCGCTAGTACCCATAGAACCGCC
>CAZEYH010000311.1:0-4010 GCA_964515895.1 uncultured Clostridiaceae bacterium
AATGTATAAAATGTTTAAATATGAGGATAATCTAATAATGAATATTTTTACATTATTTTATATTCCTGCTTATAGTAGATTACAGTAGATTACTAACAGCTAATAGTAGTTGTCAAATTTTTTTGAAATAAATTCAAAAAGATTAAGGAGGGGATAGGAAATCAGAAAGTATTTAAACAGAATGTATATTACAATAGGTGCGTTGTTTTTCCTCACGTTTGTACTGTGTGGAAATAACTTTGCTATATATGAATCATATAAAAAAGCGTATAAAGAAGTTGAAACGCTTTCTATTAGTAATAATGAGATTTTTCTTGCAAACAATCGTATTACTGCTCAACTAGAAACGTTGAAGGAAGAAAATGAAATGTTAAGAAAAAGCTATTTCGAAATAGTTGATAGAAATGAAGAACTTATTAAAACGAAAGAAGAGCTTATGGGCATAAATGAGAAGTTAACACTAGAGAATAATGAATTGACAAACCAAAATGATGAATTATCGGTGAAGAATAAGGAGCTTACAAAAGATAATATAGCCCTTCAAAATTCGTTAAAAATGGCAGCTTCTGCAGGGATAAAACCTCAGAACTATACTTTATTTGAGGGTTTTAAATCTAGTGACATAATTGAAAAAGGTCAAATTGAAAGAGGACAGTATATAGGAGAATTTTCAGGCACAGCATATACACCTAGTATAGAAGAATGCGGTAATAATAAAGGAATAACAAATTCAGGTCAGCCGATAATTCCGGGAGTATCTATTGCTATAGACCAAAAATACTGGCCTTTTGGTACTATTTTTTATATAAAGGGGCTAGGATATACCATTGCTATGGATACAGGAAACTTAGTGAAAGGTAAGTACAGGTTTGATTTTGCAGTTTTTGATAAGGAATTTGCTAGGACTCTAGGAATGAGAAAATGGGATGTTTATCTTGTGAAGATGGGTAATGGAACTATAGAAGACAAAACTTTCAGTTTTCTATATTAAACGGGAAGCATCGAAAGCCAAATGTTAGTAGAACAAATTTACAGAGGAGTGAAAAAATCACTTTGAATATTGGTAAAATACTAAAAAAGTTATTTATTTTTCAAGAGCCGGAAAATATAGAAGAATATATTTTGGATGAAACTAAAGAAGAGAAATTGTCGGATGCCGTTAATGATACTTCTAACAATATTGACAGTCCTAACAATGGCGACACTCCCGGCAGCAATGATGCTCCTGATAGTAATAGCGTTTCCGATAGTGATGATACTCCTGACGGTAATAGGATACCCGCCAATGAAAACGATGCTTCAAACGTTACCAATGGAATAAAGATAATAAAAAAAAAGAAGGGAATAACAAAAGTTGAAAGTGGTATAAAATATGAAAGTACTGTAAAAAAAATCACTGACGATAAAGTTAGTGGCGACAAAGGTAGTAACAGCAAAAAAAGTGATAGCAAAAACAGTAACAGTAAAGACAATGACAGCAAAGGTATAAAAATAAAAGATACTTTATCAAAAAACCTGGAATATATAAAAAAAGTCTACAGTATACCAATTAACGGTGATATTGTTCTAAGAGAATTTAATGTAATAGTAAAAGATAAGTCAATAGACGCCTTTGCTGTTTTCATTGATGGTATGATTGATAGAGAGGTAATAAATGAAGCAATATTAAAACCTTTAATGCTTCTATCAAACCTTGACATAAAAAGTGATGAAAAAGACATAGGTAATTATATAAAGGTACATCTTCTTCCGCAGACACAGATAAAGGTTGTTAAAACTTATGAAAAAGTAATAGAAGAAGTAAATTTTGGCGGATGCGGAGTGTTTGTTGATGGTTTAAATATAGCTTTTGTAGCAGATGTTAAGGGCTGGCAACACCGTGGAGTGGAAAGACCTAATACAGAGCTGGTAATAAGGGGTCCGCAAGAAGGATTTACTGAAGTTTTACGAGTTAATACAGCTCTTGTCAGGAAAAGTATAAGGGATGAAAATTTAATTGTAGAGGATATAACAGTTGGCAGAAGAAGCAAGACGGCATGCTCAATTTTATATATTAAAGATATTGCCAATGATTCTCTTATTAACGAGATTAGAAGAAGACTTAAAAACATTAAAGTAGACTATATTATAGACTCCGGTGAACTGGAACAGTATCTGGAAGACAATACTTTTTTAAGTGCACCTCAAATAATTGACACAGAAAGACCTGATAGAGTTGCATTGCACCTTTTTGAAGGAAAAGCTGCCATATTAATGAACGGCACACCTTTCGCCCTTATAATGCCTGCAAACTTATCAGAATTGCTTAAATCCCCAGAAGATATGTATATGAGGTATCCATATGCAAATTTCCTAAGAATAATTAGAGTACTAGGTATACTAATAACCCTTCTTTTACCGGGATTATATATAGCAATTATAAACTTTCATCATGAGATGATTCCGACGGACTTGATGCTTGCTATTGAGGCATCAAGAGAAAAGGTCCCATTCCCGTCTTTTGTTGAATTGCTAATAATGGAGATTTCTTTTGAACTAATTCGTGAAGCAGGCATAAGAGTTCCCGGTCCTATAGGACCGACTCTTGGTATAATAGGTGCATTAATACTTGGTCAAGCAGCTGTTGCAGCAAATATAGTAAGTCCCATTCTAATTATAATTGTAGCAGTAACAGGAATAGGTTCTTTCGCAATACCAAGCTTTTCCATGGCCTTTGGAATTAGAATATTTAGATTTGTTTTTATTTTCCTTGGGGCTATGGCAGGATTTCTGGGAATTGCTACAGGAATATTCATTAATGGAGTATGGCTTGCTGCCGCGAAATCATTTGGTGTACCTTTTCTTGTCCCATTTGGTCCAAAGGTAAGTAAAAAAAGATTTGATGGAATATTAAGGCCTCCAATTTGGAAACAGGAGTGGAGACCCGATTATTTAAACACTAAAAAAAGCAGAAATCAGTCTGATATAAGTAGAGCGTGGGCTAAAAAAAAGAAGCTTTAATTTAAAGTCATTTGCAATTTTATTAGATAGCCTTATTTCGGTATTTTCAAAGGCAAGTGGAAAACTATAATAAGTAATAAAAAAACAAGTAATAAAAGGGATGAACATAAAGTGGCAGATAACAAAGTATATTTCGGAAAATGGGAATCAATTGCTTTAATAATACTTACAATATGTTATCAGATTTATTTAAATATGCCTCGTCTAGTAGTCGAAACTGCAGGTACAGCAGGTTGGTTACTGGTTATATATGTATCAATATTAGGCTTTGCTATTTACTGGCTTATATTGCGATTATATAAAAGGCATAAGGGGCTAGACCTTATAGACATTGGAGAATACATTGCCGGAACACCAGGAAGAATTATAACCGGTACTATTATTTTACTATATTTAATATTTATAACATCTGTTGTTTTAAGGGAGTTCAGTGAAAACGTTAAAATAATATCACTTCAGGTATCACCTATAAGTTTTGTAAGCCTGTTTTTCCTTGGTGGAATGATTATAGGAGCATATCTTGGGCTAGAAGCCATAGTTAGATTTAATGCTATTATGGTACCTATAATTTTAGCATCATTTATACTTATTCTAATTGGAGTTTCTAAGTACTTTAATATAACAAAGTTGGCTCCAATATTAGGTTTTGGCTCTTATGAATTATTTGTAAAAGGTATTTCAAAAATCTCTTTGTTTACAGGAAGTATAGTTATATATTTTGTTGCTCCATATCTTCACTCATATAAAATATTTAAAAAAGCCGGATATTTAGGTTTTTTAATATCCGCAATTTTATTGTTTACAGCTGCTATCAGCTATTTATTAGTTTATACCTATCCTATTGCTACTGAAAATTTTCTACCAATGTATCAATTATCAAGACTTTTTAGTTATGGAAGGTTCTTTGAAAGATTTGAGTCTATTTTTTTAATTTTTTGGATTATAACAGCATTTTTGTACTTAACAATAACTATGTTTTTTATAGTATTCTTTTTTAAGAAAACATTTAA
>CAZEYH010000312.1:0-4006 GCA_964515895.1 uncultured Clostridiaceae bacterium
GTAGAAATCGATCTTTGCCATATTTTTCTTCATATTAATTAAATGCACCCATCAAATAGCACATGTACCTGATGTGCTATAGAGCAGCTTATCTTATATAATAAAACAGACGGTAAAAACGGTGAATCTAATTTTTATCTTGTTTCATAACTGTAGAATTGAATTCATGACGAATGTGAGCAATTTTATGCATAGGGATAAAGGTTTATTAAGAAAAACAATTATGATAATTTTGTGTTTATTGTTAGCTATGGGAACTACTTTGTCTGTGGAAGCGGATTTTTCTTTGACACAGGGGGAAAAGGCTTATATAGCAAAAGGAACCGTAATAAAAGCAGTATCTCTTGGTAAGGCAGCTCCTATTCAATATACCGATGCAAGAGGAGACAGGATAGATGCATAATTTAGCTCAATTATCTTCACTGTTTTCTATCTCTTTCAATGATATCCCATCTTTCATTTTCTACTCTACAAGTCAGTTTACGTGACCACCAATGACAAAATCAGCAGCATATGATGGACTACGGAATAAGACATTTTCTTGAAGTATTCCATTTTCATCTATTTTGGCTTTTTGTCTAAGTTCTTTAATACCGGGTGGAATACTTGCTATTAAATGTATGGTTAAGAAGGGTAGCTTGTTTTTAAGTTTCCTTTCTTTGTATTCCCATACATGAGGATGGCAACATTTTCACAGAATGGTCATATATTTTGCAAAGTATACTTGACAAGAAATGCAAAGTATACTATACTTAATTTGCAAAGCAAACTTTGCAAATTAAGTATCTACGTAAAGGAGTTTGAGCATTGAAGACAAGAATACGTGAACTACGGGAAAAAAATAAAATTACGCAGGCGGAGCTTGCTCTGGCAGTGGGAGTGACCCGTCAGACTATTACTTCTATAGAATGTGAAAAGTATACTGCATCTTTAGTTCTTGCCTATAAGATTGCAAAATATTTTAATATGACTATTGAAGAGGTATTCGATTTTTCAGAAGTGGAGGAGATATAAAATGGAAAAGTATAAAGAGGTTGTAGAAAAAAGAATTAAGTTATTTACATCAGTTATTGCTTTTATTACATCAGTATTTGCTTTTAATGGCGTATTTCATTTTACACCTGTGGGGAAAGAAAATATTTCTGATTTTATTTTAGGTTTTCAATTTGGAATATTGATTTTGTTAGACATGTTATTAATTAGGAAGCTTAGCAGTTATAGAAGTGCATTAAAAGATAATGCAAAATTAAAAGTTCTATACATTAAAGAAAATGATGAAAGATTAAAGATGATTCAGGAGAAAATTGGGATAATGGGTTTTAATGTTGCCGTAATAGGTTTAATACTTATAGCAATTACGGCAGGATACTTTAATGAAGTTGTTTTCTTTTCTTTATTAGGTGCTGTTATATTTATAGTTACCATTAAGGCATGCCTTAAGTTATATTATTATAGGAAATATTCGTAAAAGCTCATTGTGGGGAATACAACGAAATGCCTTGTTCTACTACAACCATTATTTTCAAAACAAGCAGCTGTGAGGATTCAGCTGTGAGGATTTTTGCCCCTTGATAAGCATGGCTTTTTCAGAGAATGACTACTGTTGTTTCTATTCGTACGGCATCCACTGAATTGTTGAGCCTATAATATTCACCCTTCCTCATTAGTTCTAATGGGGGAGGGTTTTGTGTTTGGTATAACGACTAAAGCAAACTGAAGACAGAGAACAAAAAACGATTATGTAGATAAAGCAAATATACTATTTTCATAATTAAAGAAAAAACATATCGAAAAGAGGGGTGTGGGTTAAAATCACCCTTATTTTTATGATTGGGGTGATTACAAGAGGATGATTTATTAATAGAATATATTTGTAAAGTTTAAATCGAAAAGGGGAAAATGTTTTATTGTTGTAAGGATGTGGTGCTAAAATACAATCGCCTGAGCTGATATCAGAATCGGTATCGAGCTAACAACAGAATAGGCAACGGTACCGACAGCAGCTCCTGTGGCAGAACGAGCAGCGGCACCGACAGCTGCACTGTTTAGTAGAAAAGAAAACATATTGAATCAAAAACTAATAAAGTTAAATGAGGGGGTTTTTTGTATGTTAAAGAAAATAATTGTTCTTATTCTTTGTCTTGTTATGATTATACCTTGTTTGGCACATGCCGAGGAGGATGAGCATCCGGCCAGTCTTGAAAAGCCGACAAGCCTGTCAGTCCGTACTGAAGAGAATGGAGATTTACTTCTAAGATTGACTCAGCCTGACAGCATGATGAAACAGATAGATGCAGAGGAATATTGGATATTCTATGAGCTTGACTGGAAGATTAACGATGGCCCATGGAAATTCAATTCAAATTGGGATAAACCTACTCCTGAGAGTCTATTTGAATATTACGAAAGTATATATGACAAATTTAATGTCTGTGGATTATTGAATAATGTGAAACATGATGAAAGAAATGCAATAGATATTCCAGTCTTTCCTTCTAGTATTGATGTTGAGGCATTTGATTTAAAGAATAACACCTATTCTTTCCGATCCCGGTATGTGTATGAGTATAGTTACATGATTTCTGAAACTGAAGAATGGGGGTATAAGAGAATAGTTTCACCCTATTCTGATGTAGCATCCATTGGAAAAGGAGCAGGCGGTCAAATACCCAGTAGTTTGGAAGCTCCTAAGAATCTTGCCGGTGAGCTTAAAAAATACGAAAATGGACAGCCATATTTTCATTTCACCTGTAAAATTCCCGAAAGTGTGGAAGCAGCCAACAAGCAGACATGTGTGTGGAATGTACTAGATTGGAAAATCGGCAACGGCAGTTGGGCAAGTGAAAGCGGGGAGCTTCTCATTGAAGCAGGAGATCAAATGCTGGTAGACGATATAGATGTGGACCCCATTGATAAGGGCGGTTGGGCTGAAATCAACATCGAAAAGAACACTTACTATTTTCGTATGTTTTTTCAGTTTCAGAAGCCGGATGGTTCTATAGTAAAGTCACCTTTTTCCAATATTGTTGAGATAGGTACGCCTGCTTTTTATACGGCAGCCAGCAGTTGGGCAAAGCAGGAACTCAATAAGGCGGCAGAGTGCGGTCTTATCCCCGATATACTGAAAGGTGCGGATATGACAAAGCCTATCACCCGCGAGGAATTTGCAGAGCTTGCCGTACTGCTCTACGAAAAGACCACTAAAAAGGCAGCTGTACCGGCATCTCCCAATCCGTTTACAGATACAACAAATAAACAGATTCTAAAAGCGTATGAGATAGGTATCACCAAAGGCACATCCAAAACCACCTTTTCGCCAAAGGTCCTCATCAACCGTGAAGAGTGTGCCACCATGCTATTCCGTGCCATAAAAGCAATTAACCCGGATGGTGATTACAGCATTGACGGAGTTAAAGACTTTCCGGACCAAAAACACATATCAAGCTGGGCTGTAGAAGGAACCAAGTATATGGCTAAGGTGGGGATTATCAAAGGGGATAGTGCAGGAAACTTTATGCCCAAAGCTACCACAACTGCACAGGAAGCAACAGGTTACGGTATGGCTACCAGAGAAGCAGCAATACTTATGACCGTCAGAACCTACGATACCATGGATGATGTCTCCGGTAAAGAGCAGGATTCAGATACTAAAGACAGCGATTCAATGGCTTTGCCGGAGGGGTACCCGTCGAACCTGATTCCTATATATAAAGACGGCAAAATTGTCTCGGTTAAAAGGAAGACATTTGATACAGGAAATGAGGGCTATGAAATTACCATTGATTATAAAGGCGAAAAAACCAGTATAGTTAACGGCCATTATGCTAGTTTAATGCTAGACGCAGAAAACTTTGATGGGGAGGTTGGCATAAAGTCACATTACTATGGCAATAAGGGTGGTTACAGAGTTGAGATTGATTTTGTCCAGCATTTCCCGGATCAATATAGCTGCACTGTAACAATTGCTTATTACAAAACTAATAACTGAGAATAGATTAACAAAAGA
>CAZEYH010000313.1:0-3984 GCA_964515895.1 uncultured Clostridiaceae bacterium
CCATAAAGGAAATGTGTATTAATATAATAAGGTCCAATAGTGCCTGATGTATACCAAAAAGGCTTATCAGCTTGGCTTACCCTCAATGCATTAGTTTGAAAAAGCCACTGTAGAAGCTTCTCACTCATTATATCCAAAATCTTCACACTCTCTTTCCTCTGTCTGTATCTTTTTTTCTAGCCACCATTCCTGATTTTCAAGTGTCTTCATTTCCTTGCTTAAATGAGATGTATCACCTTCCATTACAATAAAAAACTCATTATCACCTTCATGATCTATTATTGTAACTGAAGTATTATCGTACCATGGGAAATTGACCATTTCTTCAAGACTACAGTGATAAAAAAAGCACATTAATGATTTTATTGCCGTACCATGAGTAACAATACAAATGTTTTTACCTTTATTATTATTAATAATATACTTGAACTCATCAACAATTCGAGTCTGGAATTCTTTCATAGACTCTCCATTAGGCATCTGGTGCAAATGGGGTTTGTTTTCCCATGAATCATATTCTTCCGGCCATTTTTCAGGAAGTATATCCCAAGGCATATCCTCCCAGTCTCCTCCATTTATTTCTTTTAATTTATCTGTACGTATTATAGGAAGATTTTTTGCTTTAGAAATATAGTCTGCAGTTTGTAAAGTTCTTTTCAAGGTGCTGGAATAAATCACATCTATATCCATTGATTTTAAATGTTCTGCTACTAAGGCAGCCTGAAAATGCCCTTTTTCAGTTATACTAGAATCAGTCCAACCATGAAATAATCTGTTTACATTTCCTTCGGCTTCAGCATGTCTAACAATTATTAATCTTGTTCTTTTTATCATTCTTTCACCCATTCAACTTTATTTTTCCTATTATATCATGTAAACCACAATGTTTATATTGTTCAAGATAACTTTCAATACCATTTATAATCTCAATACAGGCATTGGGATTTACAAAATTCCATGTGCCAACCATTACAGCAGAAGCTCCTGCAAGGATAAATTCAATGGCATCATCTCCTGAGGTAATTCCACCCATACCTATAATAGGTATTTTAACTGTTTGAAAAACTTCATAAGTCATTCTTACAGCTATAGGTTTAACCGCCGGACCTGATAACCCGCCAAAATTATTAGCAAGTATAGGCCTCTTTTTATGAATATCTATTGCCATACCCAGTAAAGTATTTATTAAAGATATTGCATCTGCTCCGTTATCTTCTGCTGCCAATGCTATTTCCTTAATATCCGTAACACCGGGGGTAAGCTTTACTATAAGAGGCTTTTTACAGTATTTCTTTACCTGTTTCGTTATCTCGGATATTCCCGCTACAGTATTACCGAAAGCTACACAGCCCTCTTTCACATTTGGACAGGAAACATTCAACTCAAATGCATCGATATCTGTATCCGATAATATCTCTGCCATTTCACAATATTCTTCTATAGTATTGCCTGCAATATTTGCAATAATGACAGTATTAAATTGGTTTAAAAAAGGTAGCTCCTCTTCTAAAAATACTTTAACCCCCGGATTTTGCAAACCTATGCTGTTTAGTATACCACCCGGAGTTTCAGCTATTCTTGGAGGTTTATTGCCTTTCCTTGGCTTAAGAGTAAGGCCTTTTACAGAAATACCACCTAGTTTATTTAAATCAATATAATTTGAATATTCACGACCAAAACCAAAAGTACCTGAAGCAGCAATAACCGGGTTTTTGAATTTTAAACCTGCTATTTCCATTTGGAGTAAATCAGTATTATTTGCATTACTCATTAAACTCCACCTCTTCTCCCCAAAAAACAGGACCATCCTTACATACTCGCTTGTATTTCCAATCATTTCCTGACTTTATTTTACATGCACAGGCAAGGCATGCTCCAATACCACACCCCATTCTTTGTTCAAGACTTATTTGGGATTTTACTCCTGACCCTGCTGCTAATCTTACAACCTTTTTCATCATAGGTTCAGGACCGCATGTGTATATTATATCATACTTTTCTTCACTAATTCTGTTTTTCACTGCCCCCTTATTTTGCTCTATTCTCTGGTCTAGCAAATCAGTAACAAATCCCTTATAACCTAGACTCCCGTCTTCAGTAGATATAAGAAGTTCATGAGAGTTTCTCTTAAATTCATCTACCAGTACAGCGTAGTTCTTATTTTTAAAACCAATATAGGCAGTTTTATGAGAAGCCGTTGTTTGCTCCAATAAAAACAAAAGAGGAAATATTCCAATACCTCCGCCTACAACAGCAATATTTTTAAAATTTCCCGAAAGATTAAAAGAAGTACCTAAAGGACCAATTAAGTCTAGAATATCACCGGGACGCTTTTGTGAAAGGTAACTTGTACCAATGCCTTTTCTTTGATAAAAGATAGTTACCATTTTTTTATCTACATCAACTGAAGAGATGCTCACAGGTCTTCTCAAAATTGCATTTAACCCATCACAGCATTTAATGTTTATAAATTGCCCCGGTTTTGCATTTTTAGATATATATTCAGATTTAAAAACTAATTTATAAATATCAGGAACAAGTTCCCGATTAAAAATAATTTCTTCCTTCAAAATTAAGGACATGTCTCAGCTCCTTTCCCTTTTCATCTCTTATTATATTCATTATACTCAAAAAATCTCTTTTCCTATTCTATTTCTAACCTCTATAATCCTAATATAATAACAATTATACTTGCTCCTATTTACTTGCTAAGCTTTTCTAACCTTTGTCCTCTGTTCTCTGATCTTCCCACTTCTCACCTTTAACTTCTAGTATCCCATCTCTCATTCTTATTGTTTCTGCCAATGCAGCTTTATCATATTCTTTTTCGCTATATTTATCCTTCCATGTATCGGAAGTGTATGCACACATTATACTTCTTGAAGCATTAATTATAGCACCAAGTCCATCACAATTAAAGGAGTGAACTACATCCTTTGCTGTTCCACCTTGGGTACCATAGCCGGGAACAAGTATGTATGCATGTTTCATAATACGTCTTAATATTTTTGCCTGATTTGGATATGTAGCACCTACCACTGCTCCAACACTGCTGTAACCATATTCCCCAATCAAATTTTTACCCCACTCATTAACATACTCGGCTAATATTTCATATACACTTTTGCCCTGATGAGTTAGTAAATCCTGTAGTTGCCCTGATGATTTATTGGATGTTTTTACTAATATAAAAATACCTTTTTTATATTTTCTGCAATCATCAATAAAGGGTTTTATACCATCATAGCCCAAAAAAGGATTTACTGTTAACGCATCTGCATCAAAAACAGCTTCACAAACATCCTCATCTATTTTTGTTCTGCCTAAAAATGCTGAAGAATAAGCTTCTGCAGTACTACCGATATCATTTCTCTTACCATCACATATTATTATAAGACCTTTTTTTCGTCCATACTGAATTGTTCTATTAAGTACTTCAATTCCATGAATTCCATAAAGCTCATAATATGCTACTTGAAGCTTTAAAGCCGGTACAACATCTGCTATAGAGTCAATTATGCCCTTATTAAACTCAAAAATCGCTTCAGAAGCACCTTTTAAATTTTTTCCATACTTACTAAATGCATTTTTTTTAATAAATAATGGTATGTATTCAATTCTAGGATCAAGGCCTACAACAGTAGGGTTATTTTTTTCTCTTATCTGATTAATCAACCTATCTATAAACAAAATTTATACACTCCTTTTGTTTTCTATATTTTCTTACGTTTTTCTTTTATTTTTGCTTTTATAATAAAACTTTTTCTCTAACTACGACTTTTCCACTTACGATTGTATGATAAATAACGCCTTTCAATTTAAAACCATTAAAAGGTGAATTTTTACTTTTTGATTTAAACTTCTGAGTATTAATAATTTGTTCCTCATCTATATCTATAATAGTTATATCAGCTGTTCTGCCCTCATCCAGAACACCTTTATTCAACCCTAATATTTTTGAAGGATTAAGACACATTTTTTGCA
>CAZEYH010000314.1:0-3974 GCA_964515895.1 uncultured Clostridiaceae bacterium
ATCCTGTGTCCCCACCATAACTGTCTTGATATGCACCAATCCTGTATATTTTCCATCCAGTTAAAATATATCTTTGAGAACCTTTCAGGTACAAACTTAACGGTTCCATTTTTTACCACTTCTATTGCAGGTTCTGCAAGGGGCTTCATTTTAACAAACCATTGTTTGGATATAAGGGGTTCAATTACTGTATTGCAGCGGTAACACTCACCTACATTGTGAGTATGACCTTCAATTTTCAGCAACAGACCCAGCTTTTCAAGATCCTCTACTACCTGGTTTCTTGCCTCATACCTGTCCATTCCTTTATATTTACCGGTATGCTCACTCATTGTAGCATCGTCATTTATTACTTTTATCTGTGGTAAATTGTGCCGAATACCTGCCTCGAAGTCGTTTGGATCATGAGCAGGGGTGATTTTAACAGCACCTGTACCAAATTCCCTATCAACAAAATCATCTGCAATAATCGGGATCTCTCTATTTACAAGAGGAAGCATAACTGTTTTGCCTACAAGATGTTTGTATCTGTCATCTTCAGGATGTACTGCAACAGCAGTATCTCCAAGCATAGTTTCAGGTCTTGTAGTAGCAATTACTATATATTCGTTGCTATCCTTTATCGGATACTTAATATGCCAGAAGTGGCCTTCCTTTTCCTCGTATTCAACCTCCGCATCCGATATAGAAGTATTGCATTTGGGGCACCAGTTGATAATCCTTTCTCCCCTGTAAATAAAACCTTTTTCATAAAGCCGTATAAAAACTTCCTTTACAGCTTTAGATAAGCCTTCATCCATTGTAAATCTTTCACGTTTCCAATCACAGGAACTGCCTAGTTTTTTTAATTGCTCAACTATCCTGCCCCCATAATGTTTTTTCCATTCCCATGCCTTTTCAAGAAACTTCTCTCTTCCAATCATGTCTTTAGTAATTCCTTCTTCAGCCATAGCCGCAACTATCTTAGCTTCGGTAGCAATACTTGCATGATCTGTTCCGGGAAGCCAAAGGGCACAATACCCCTGCATTCTTTTCCACCTTATAAGAATATCCTGCAAAGTATTATCAAGAGCATGCCCCATATGAAGCTGCCCCGTAATATTCGGCGGTGGAATCACTATTGTATAGGGCTTTTTATTGTGGTCGATTACTGCATGAAAGTAATCATTATCCACCCACTCTTTATATAATTTGTCCTCTACCTGTTTAGGTTCATAAGTTTTATCCATAATGTGTATTTTTGCCATTCAAAATACCTCCTTCAATATCAAAAAAGCCTTTCATCCATATATTTATTGGACGAAAGGCTAATCTTCCGCGGTACCACCAAGTTTCCCCATAGGGCATCTTAACGAAATAACGGCTCTTTACCGCTACAACCTACTGCAAATTCAGCTGTAGAGCTCCAAGGCTACCTTCAGCAGTCTTACTCCCGGAAAGACTTTCACCCGGTGGTCTTTCCTCTCTATGGGCCAGATTACTGCTTACTTCTCCCCTTCATTGCTTTTATTTAAATTCTTATTGCGTTTTACACAATTGTTCAAGTTTTACAAAGTTGTCAAATTTATTTGCTCGAACTAATTAATCTAATTACTTACACTTTATATATTATATTCAATATATCTGAAACTATAATTAACTTTATTAATATCAAATATATAGGAAAGCTTAAACCCTGTCAAGTAATTATCTAAGAAAATAAATATTAATTTTTTCTGTAAAATCATTGAACATTGCTTTTTATTTCTGTATAATTTAAATAATTCAATTTTTGTTTTATGTAAACATTAATATTTAAACACTAATATTTTTCAGTAGTATTAATATTTGTGTAAGCACTAATAATAGAATAAACTAATCCTAAATTTGACTGGAGTGGATAAAATGCGTGTTATAGATGGAGGGGTTACAGCCCCCGAAGGTTTTTTTGCCGCAGGCATGACATGTGGTCTTAAAAAAGACAAAAAGAAGGACCTGGCCATTGTATGTTCTGAAGATATTGCAGCATCAGTAGGTGTTTTTACAACAAATATAGTGAAAGGCCATTCTTTACAGGTAACCATGGAACATCTAAAAAGCGGTTATGCTACAGCCATTATAATAAATAGCGGAAATGCTAACGCTTGTGTAGGTGAGCAAGGTTATAAAGATGCAAAAGAAATTGCAGAAATTGCTTCAGAGTATCTGGAATGCACCCCGGATAATATTCTTTTGGGTTCTACAGGAGTTATCGGAGTACCTCTCAATATGGATGTGATTCGTCCCGCCATAGAAACTCTTATTTCAAACATGTCGCTCGATGGTGGACATGATGCAGCAGAAGCAATAATGACCACTGACCTTATCCCAAAAGAAATTGCCGTAGAATTCGAAGTACAAAAAAACCCTATAGTAATAGGGGGTATGGCTAAAGGTTCCGGAATGATTCATCCTCAGATGGCAACTATGATTGGTGTCATAACTACAGATGCTAATATATCAAGAAGCCTTTTAAACAAAGCTTTAACTGAAGTTGTAAAAAATACCTTTAATAGGGTATCCGTGGACGGAGATACAAGTGTTTGTGATATGGTAATTATTATGGCAAACGGTTTAGCTGATAACCCGGCTATAATAACCGAAAATGAGGACTATGAAAAGTTTAAAAAATCTCTAAATTGTGTATGCGCAGAACTTTCTAAAATGATAGCTAGAGACGGTGAAGGTGCGACTAAGTTTGTGGAAATTATTGCAGAAGGTGCAGCAACGGAAGAAGATGCTTATAAGATTGTAAGTGCTGTTGCTAAGTCCCCTCTGGTTAAAACTTCTTTATTTGGTGAAGATGTCAACTGGGGAAGGATTCTAACAGCAGCAGGTTATTCCGGTGCAACCTTTGACCCTGAAAATATAGATATTTATATAGGGGATTTGTTAGTATGCAAAAATGGAGCTGCAGTAAATTTTGACGAAAAGGAAGCAAGAAACATCCTTAAAGAAAAAGAAATTGAAATTACCCTAAAACTTGGTGAAGGGAAATTCTCCGATAAAATGTGGACTTGTGATTTATCATACGATTATGTCAAAATAAACGGAAGCTATAGGACGTAAATGAAAAACATTCGATGCACTCCGGCATTTTTGAGTCGGGGTGCATTTTTTTGTTATAATTAGATATTTATCTAATTGTTATATTGACATATTACTTTTAGATGGGTATGATGAAATAGAAAATGATATTGGAGGTACAATATGAACACAAAACTTATCAAACAAAAAGATTTTTCCCTGCTTATATTGGGCAAATTAGTATCTTTATTGGGAAGTAATATGCAGCAATTTGCATTATCATTATATGTACTTGCACTAACCGGCTCTGCTACTATCTTTGCTTCAATGATATCCATATCTGTTTTACCAAGGTTGCTATTATCTCCAATAGCAGGAGTTTTTGGAGATTGGTTTGATAGAAAAAAGACTATAGTAATGCTAGATTTACTAAACTCATTAATTATTGGGATTTTTGCAGTAATATATATTATAAATGGGAGAATATCCATCCCAATGATCTACATTTTACTTATTTTATTAGAAATAACCGAAATATTCTTTAATTCCGCAATGTCTGCAGTATTACCAAGCATTGTAAGCAAAGAAGACTTACTTGATGCAAATTCTTATAATTCATTAGTAATGAATATTGGCAATTTATTAGCACCGGTAATTGCTGCATTATTTTATGGTGCATTTGGATTGAAAGTTATTTTAATATTTAACTCTATTAGCTTTTTATTATCAGCCATCAGTGAAATGTATATAAATATACCAAAGAATAATAATCAACCGGATAAAATAACTTTTAAATCTTTTAAATCTGATTTAATGGAAGGAGTAAACATAATTAAAAATGACACATTAATATCTACTATGATAAGTTTAGGTACTATAATTAATTTTTGTGCATCACCTATTTTTACAATTGGCCTGATTTTTATTAT
>CAZEYH010000315.1:0-3964 GCA_964515895.1 uncultured Clostridiaceae bacterium
CATAATTCATGCTGATTTTCTCTTGCAAGCATAGTAACCATAAACTTGTTTTTAGGATATTTAGCACAAAGATACTCTACTGTAGTTACACTACTCTTTCCAACACTGTCACCGCCATCACGAAGATTAGGGTTAACCCGCTTATTAACTCCGATCATCATAGCAAAAGGTACATTTTTCTTCAAGGAAACAGGTATTATACATTCTTCTACTATTTTAGATCTTGATGAATCTTCCGGTACTTTAAATTCAGGTGGTAAAGAAGCTGCCATATACACTGCATCCATTTTATCTATCCATTCTTCAAGGAACCGTCTTATTTCATTTAAAGTGTTTTCTGTAAGTTCTTTGGAAACATTATAACCCCATTCCTTTAGTTTTGAATAGTTATTATCCCAAGCATTAAGTAAAGGATCTATTCTTAAGGCTGCCTTGAATCTTACATCACCCTTATAGCAGTTTAGCCATACCTCTCTTTCCTCATCAACAAAAGGATCGTTTGTCATAATTGCATATTCTACTCCTGAAACTTCGAAAACCTTATCAATATAGTCTTTAAGCTTCATATTCCTGAAATATTCCCTATAACTTTCCAGATTACGGTTTCCAACGTCAAGACCAAGCTTGTCTAAAACAGTAAGTACTCCTCTACAAGCTTCACTATAAGGTGAATTCTTTATAAAAAGTGTATCCCAAATTAAATCTGCTTGTTCACTTTTAGACATTTGCCAAAATTCATCATATGAAACATCAACAAGGCGCATGGTCTCTGCTATTAAATAATGGTAATTAATCAGTTCATCTATACCCCACAAAAGCAAATCACCAAAATCTTGTGAAAATAAGTGGGTATGTACATCAGTTATTTTTACATTATCAACAACCCTATCAACTACCTTTTTTAAATCATATGTGTTTTTTATTGCCATTTAATTTATGCCTCCTCTATTTACTCTATTTTTTAGAAAGTGATTATGGCTTATAATCCTTTTGCTAACTACCTTTATCATCTAGCTATCCAACTTTATCATCTTTCTAATTATTACTCACTTAATAGGAATAATCTGACTCCAAGCTTTTCTGCCGCTTGCATCTTTGCATTCTACACGAACAAACCTGTCAGTCTCTTTTATATTGTAGGAACCTTCCGTTATCAATTGCCCATCTTTTCTCGATATCCTGTCCCGACAGTAAAATGTATCTGTCATAAAAGCAATAAACTCTACCGGGGAGGTTTCAATATGCACCTTACCCTCTGACACATAAATTTGCTTTATTTCAGGACCTTGGGAACTGTAAAAATTCCCTTTCTTGATATTCTTAATTATGTCCTTCTTTTGTAAACTCTCACTATTAACCATTATATATCCACCAAACAAATCTCCACTGTAAAAATGAGTATCGTCTGCTGCAAATATAAGGGGATACTTTCCCTTCGATGCAATCATATCAATATAACATGTAGAATCACCTCTGTTGGACATGAATTCAGATACTGTGTTCCAAATTTCAATGCCTAGATAACCTTCTAAGCCGACTAAGTCATTATATGTGAGAAGAGACCAAAAAGGGTGGGCTAGAATGGCCAAGCCATTATTTTTAATAATACTATCTACAATATATTGTGGAGTTAGTTTGATATCTTGTGGATTTTGTATGTTTTCTACTGAAGCATTCTCATTCAAATCAATTCCAACAATATGCCAGGCTTTTCTTGTATCATAATCGTTTATATCAAACTCTATTCCCCTCAATAATAAAAAATCTTTATCCTCTTTATTATTCTTATATACCTTCCTATGTTCAGTTATTGCCATAAAATCATATCCTGCATTCTTATATAACTCTATGCATTCATCGGGGCATACCAGGCCATCTGATAAACTTGTATGCGTATGTAGGTTGCCTTTATACCAATTGTTTCGCTCATTAAATATTTCCACTAAACATCCTCCTTTTCATGTCAGTATTCATCTAGAGACTGCTCTCGCAATCCCACGGCTTTAGTCGCTGGGTAATTGAAATTAAATCTTGCTCTAAACCTTAAGTTAATACACTTAATATGATTTCCATTATATATTATACTTACTTGATTTTCAAATAAAAAACATAAAAAAAGAAACTACCTTTATTTTGTCCAGGTAGTCTCATTAATTCTAATATTACACTATTATGCTAATGCATTCTTATTATGTTAATACATGCGAGAAAGAGGATTTTGTCTATGGGCCTCCTCTATTACAGCAATTTGCTGTCTTACCTCTTGAGGTGTAATTTCTAGAGGTACTCCTTCTGTAAGTGTTTTATAAAGCATGTTATAGAAAGAACCTGCCATTGTATTGAAAAGATTCTTATCTTCTTCAGACACATCCCAACTCTCTTCATACCATTTCAATTTTTCACTACAATACGCAGGAGTACCGCCAGGTTCCTTCTCAAGAGGTTCAGTTATTAGCCGCTGTTTCGGTGCCTCTTCTTCTTTAAAGTATTTCCAATCAATATGGGTCATACTTCCATTCAAACCGCCACGTGTAGCCTGTACATTGTAGGTGAAAGAAGGATAAGCACAACATGATGATATTTCAAGGTCAATAACCGGACGTCCTTTTCCTTTTAAGATAAGTTTTACATAATCTTCTGCATCGCCGAATGTATTGCATCTATCCATAATGCAATGAACTTCCGGCATTATGTCAGTCCCGAATAATTGGAGTGCTTGATCAAGGGGATGTGGCCCGGTGTTTAAAAGATTTCCACCGTAATTCTTTTGCATGCATTGCCAATCCCATCTCCGTGCAAAACCATTAAAGGCAATACTTATTTGTACTATACGACCAAGTACCCCTGAATCTATGACTTTTCTTACCTGCTTGAAATACGGTGCAAAACGGGATTGTTGAAAAATTGCAAACACCTTCCCAGATTTTTCTGCAGCGCTTATCAACATGTCAACCTCATCAACTTTCCTGGCAAGGGGTTTTTCGCACAACACATTGAAGCCGGCGTTCAAAATATCAAGGGTAACCGGAACATGCAAATGGCTTGGTGTAGCATTAATTATTAGGTCAATATTGTCGAGCTTTAATATTTCATGGTAATCTACATATGATTTGCAACCATACTCTTGCTCTGCCCGCTTCCTTCTCTCTTCAATAGGATCTGTAACCGCAACAATCTTATACTGCTCAGGTACCTGTTTCAAGTATGCACCATGAATATCACGGCCACTTCTCCCCTGTCCTATTATTGCTACTCTTACTGTTTCCATAAACCTCCGCCTTTCTATTTTTATTTCTCACACCTTAATCCTGTTTTTTATTCTTCTACATCTTCAATATTTAACATAACTTGATTAATTAGATACAAAACACATTCAATACATATATATCGATGTCTTTGGATTACTATCAATTCTTATTATAGTGAATTCTATAACAGTTGCATTGACAATTTTATAAAATATTTGGACTTTTTAATAATCCAAGACCTTTCAGGTGATTTCCAATATGTTTTTCAAGGGCAAAGCAATAGTCATCTTCATATTTATGCAATGTAGAATATATCTCATCTTTAAAAGTAAATGTCCCATCAGCATTTTTTTTCATTAGTATCAAACCATAAGTAATATGCATAACCTGTCTAGAATCGTCCTTGTTCATAAGGCTTGCCAGTTCTTCATCTTTAAGCTCATCAATATTAGGAATATTAGCGGGGTCACCACTTATATGATAGTATTTTTTTG
Organism: uncultured Clostridiaceae bacterium; assembly: GCA_964515895.1. Taxonomy (GTDB): domain Bacteria; phylum Bacillota; class Clostridia; order Acetivibrionales; family DUMC01; genus CAZEYH01. The sequence continues at coordinate 3,743 of CAZEYH010000315.1, forward strand.
CCTCATTAAGATTTTCAATGGCAAACTTATGCATTCTCCTGTAAAGAGAAGGATTCTTATCCGCTATTACCCTTACAGCTTCAAGCCAGTTTGTGCCTGCCGTTTTCAGATGATATTCACCGCCAGTAGCTTTTCCAATTATGGGGAATACGGCAAATTTATCACTGCCTGAATGCACACTTATTTTATATCCGAAATTCTCAGCTATTTTTACATGCATTT
>CAZEYH010000316.1:0-3952 GCA_964515895.1 uncultured Clostridiaceae bacterium
TATGTATGGTATACATTATTATTCTGTTTGCCGGGCAGGTAGGCTGTTTCGCAAAAGATAGAAAGAATGGAAAGGACAATAGAAATGAAATCGATGAAAATACTATCAATGAAAGTAAAACCGATGAAAGCAAAACTAACGAAAGTAAAGGTAGTGACACTACAACCAATGAAAATAAAGACAATAAAGATAAAGGCAATGAATTCGTAGATAGAGAAACTAAACCTGTTTTTACCGGAGAACGAGAGAGAAATGTAATTCCTATGGAGTATATAACCGTAGAATATGAGGCTAAAGTTCCGCCCTATACAATTAAAAGTGATCTTTCCAATATTGAAAATCTGGAACAGTTTGGTAGGTTTACATCATCACAAACGGAAAAACTTTCAAGAAATGGTTTCGTTGTAACACCATCAAATGAAGAACAGTTATTTTATGTTTACGAGAACAATATGTATCTTAAAATTCCTGGCTTTATCACTACAGATTCAGTACTTCAAGTATACAACATATTTTTTGATTACTCTCTTAGGACTCTTGAAGCTAATGCTCTGTTGGCTGCTACTGAAGAACTCACAGAAAACATGCTGGACAAATCTATATACTTGTATAGTAAAATAAGTAATCCTAAAGTAAAAGAATCCGCATTGAAAAACATTGCATACTTTGCTGTAGCTATGTTGGCTTTGGAAAAACCGATTCTCTCAGAAATACCTAAAGATGCTTTAAATATGGCCGAAAATGAATTCGAACTCATATCTCAAGCACAAGGTTTTGATGAATCGGTAATATTTCCTTTTAAGATAGATTACAGCCAGTTCATACCTCGCGGCCATTATACAAGAAGCGATGATTTGAAAAAATATTTCAGGACTATTATATGGTATGGATTAACACCATTTCCCCTGCATATAATTAGAGATGGAGAAGAGGAAAGATGCATTGAGCAAACGGTACAGGCACTTTTAATTACATACAGCTTGTTTTTGCAGTTTAATGATGATTCTGTTGCTGATAATGATGTTACTGTTGACAATGATGCTGCTGCCAATGATTCTACTGTTGGTAATGGTGATGTAAACTCAAACAGAAGTTCAATTTCAGATATAGACTTATGGGAAAATATTTACGATCCTACAACATTTTATGTAGGAAATACTGATGACCTCAATGTATATCATTATAAGGACCTTATTATAAAAGTGTATGGAGAAGACCCGGTTCCCGACAATTTTATGCAGGAAGACAAAATCAATCAGATTTATAAAGAAGCGGAGAAGCTTCCTGAACCGAAAATAAAGCAAAAATGGATTTCAGAAAGGAGCCCGGTAGGAAAACAGTTTAGATTTATGGGGCAACGTTACATCCCTGATTCAGAGATATTGCAAGAATTGGTAGCACCTCCGGAAAGAGCAATGCCTAAAGGTCTGGATGTTATGGGAGTACTTGGTTCCGACAGGGCATACGATATTTTGATCAATAAGTACCAAGAAAATAAAGTTTGGCCCGGTTATCCGGAAAAGTTTTCACAATTGAAAGATAAGTTTTCTAAAATACCAGCTGATGAGTGGCGTTCTAATATGTATTATGGTTGGCTTTGGGTATTGAAATCTATAATATCTCCATTTAAAGAAGGATTCCCGTCTTTTATGCTAAATGAAGCATGGGTTGATAAATCCCTTGATACAGCACTTGGAAGCTGGGCACAGCTTAGACATGACACTATCCTTTACGGGAAACAGTCGGGTGCTGAATGCGGTGGTCCTGATTATCCTTTAGTTAAAAGTTATGTGGAACCTAATGTGGAAGTTTATGACAGGTTATTATGGCTTACTAAATATTCAAGACTTAATTTAAACAATAAAAGTATATTATCAAAAGACATGGAATTTAGAATGGGAAATTTCGAAGAGTTGCTGGAGTTTCTGAAAGAATGTTCAATAAAGGAACTTAGAAATGAAGAATTAACCGACAGTGAATATTACAGACTTTTTAATTATGGAGCTAAGCTTGAAACATTAACAAGTAATCTTGCTGATGAATGGTTAAGATGGTTTGAAATAACATCGGAAACTGATAAGAATATGGCGGTAATTGCAGATGTCCATACTGTACCCGGAGAATATCTTGAGGTGGGAGTAGGGCCTGCCCATCATATTTATGTTGTTGTACCTATCGGAGGAAAACTTTATCTTGCAAGAGGTGCCGTATTCAGTTATTATGAGTTTATAAGCAAAACCAGGCTAACAGATGAAGAATGGCAAAAGATGTTAAAAGAAAACATACAGCCTCCCCAACTCGAATGGATGAAAAACTATATGGACGGTCCGAAGGAGGAATTGCCGGTACCAAAAGAACCGTTTGTATCTCCATGTTAGACCGGTAAATAACTACTTTAGTAGGTAATAGTTCAATCAGCGAATTATAGGGAATAAAAATCGAGGTGTACAAAAGGCGAAGATGAGGAAAAAGACAATGGTGAAAAAAACTACAAGGATAACAAAAGCAGCAAAAATAGCAAAGATAAAAAGAATAATATCTATAATGTTAGTGATAATTTTTTTAGCAAGTTCTATAGCTTGGATTGGTTATGCATGTGTAAACAGAGGAACTAAAGGAAATAGAGAAAATAAAGAGAGCATAGAAAATAAAGAGAGCATAGAAAATAAAGGCAACAAAGAAAATAAAGATAGTGAAGATATTTCCGAAGGTTTGATTGGACAGAATAATACAGGAAATAACAGCGGTAACAGAGAAAGTGGCGGAGAAGGTAAGGAAGTTAGAGAAAGTATAGAAGGTGAAGAAAATAGAGAAAGTAGAGAAAGTAGGGAAAATGAGGAAGGCGGGAAACATGGGGAAATAGCTACTGAACTTTCGCAACCTGAAATAGATTTAGAAAAAATCAAACCGAATGAGGCCGGAAAGATAATGGTGGTTATGTTCCACAACTTTGTTGAAACTTTTACTCCCACAAAGTATGATAAAGGAGAGTACACCATTACATTCCAAGCATTTGAAGAACTTCTCCATAACTTGTATGATAAAGGCTACCGCTTAATCAGCCTCAGAGATTATATTGAAAATAATATATCAGTACCTGCAGGATGCATACCTATGGTATTTACTTTTGATGATGGTACACAGGGACAGTTTAATCTTGTGGAAGAAGATGGAGAACTTAAGGTTAACAAGCGTTCTGCAGTTGGGATAATGGAAGAGTTTTGCAGCCAATATCCGGATTTTGGTTTGAAAGGCACCTTCTTTGTGAACTTGGGATTATCTACGTTCAGTGGTAAAGGGACCTTATCTGAAAGGCTTAAATATTTGATTGATAAAGGTTTCGAAATTGGCAATCATACATTAAACCATATAAATCTTACTGATGTTAAAAGTAGCGATAAACTTATGCAGGAAATAGGGGGAAATCAGAAAAAAATGTATGAACTGGTACCCGAATATAAAATGTTTTCTTTTTCACTTCCTTATGGAGCTCCTTCAAAAGAGTTAATGGAATATGTAATAAGTGGGGAATATGAAGGTGTTGAATACGAAAACCTTGTAATTTTAGAAGTAGGCTGGGATCCCGCTTTATCACCTGTTAGTAAAAAATTAGATCTGCTTTCCGTACACAGGGTAAGATCACCGGGAATTAATCCTGAAAAGTTTGACTTATACTGGTGGCTAGAAAATATTTCCAGAGAAGATGAATATATAAGTGATGGTAATCCTGATATATTTACAATTCAGGAGAGTAAGATGGACAGTATTGATACTGCTAAACTCAAAGACAAGCAATTGAGTGTGTATGATTAATTTTTATATATTTTTAGATTTCTGTACATAATTGATTATTGTATATGTTTGAGTGTTTATTAAATACTATTGAATTAAGACTAGAAGTGAGAATAAATACTTGTATATAACACATATGTATATATATGTATGCATTGAC
>CAZEYH010000317.1:0-3947 GCA_964515895.1 uncultured Clostridiaceae bacterium
ATAAATTCCTATTGTCTTAAATAATAGCAAAGAGTGGGACTTCCCCACTCTCTGCCACAGTGTAATGCTATTCGCTTTAGTCTAAAACTATTATAACACTATTATTAATATTTAGCAATATTATATTTTTAAAGGGGGTGCATATTTTAAAGAGGGTATTTCCTCTAACCTCTCACTTCTAATTTCTCACCTCTAATTTTGCAAACAAACTTATTTGGTCGCTTTCGGGTAAACCTTCGAAACATCCATGCTGTCTTAATATATCAATTACTGTTTTACTAGCTTTACCCCTTATTTTTAAATCCTCCACAGATGTAAATTTACTTTCATTTCTTGCTTCTATAATGTTTTGAGCGGCAGTTACACCTAAACCCGGTAAACTGTTAAGGGGAGGTCTTATACATCCAGCTTCAATAATGAATTTTCTTACTTCAGATTTATACAAATCCACAGGAAGAAACCGTATCCCCCTTGCATACATCTCATTTACTACTTCCAATAAAGTTAAAATACTTTTTTCCTTCTGGGTCATATTATTACCTTTAGATTCCAATTCAGCAATATTGTTTTTTATCCTATCCCAACTTTGTGTCATCATACCCGCATCAAATTCATCTGCTTTTATAGTAAAATATGTAGCATAAAACTCTATAGGATAGTTAACCTTAAACCAAGCTATTCTAAAAGCCATCATTACATAAGCTGCTGCATGTGCTTTAGGAAACATATACTTAATTTTTTTACAGGATTCTATATACCAATTAGGTACATTATGCTCTATCATAATATCTTGGTACTCAGCTTTAAGTCCCCTTCCTTTCCTGACATCTTCCATTATTTTAAAAGCCTTAATAGGAGGAAGCCCCATGTATATTAAATAAAGCATAATATCATCTCTTGTACAAATAACCTCTGAAAGAGTTGCAGTATCAGCTTTTATTAAGTCTTGTGCGTTATTAATCCATACATCAGTACCATGGGATAATCCTGATATCCTTATAAGTTCAGACATTGTTTTAGGCTTTGTTTCAACCAACATCTGTCTTACAAACCTTGTTCCAAATTCAGGTATTGCAATAGTTCCGACTTCACAATTTATGTCCTCCGGTTTTATTCCTAATGGTTCAGTACTACTGAATATCCCAATAGTTACAGGATCTCCTATAGATATGGTTCTTGCATCCACTCCTGTTAAATCTTCTAGCATTCTTATAGTTGTAGGATCATCGTGCCCAAGTATATCAAGCTTTAATATACTTCCATGTAAGAAATCATAGTCAAAATGAGTTGTAATAGTATTTGAATCAGTATCATCAGCCGGACGTTGGATAGGGGAAAAATCGTAAATTTCCTTATCCTGAGGCACAATCATAATGCCTCCCGGGTGTTGTCCTGTAGTTCTTTTTACTCCAGTGCACCCTTTAATTAAACGGTTTATTTCTGCATTGGTTACAACTTTACCCCTCTCATCAAGGTAATTTTTAACGAATCCAAATGCTGTCTTTTCTGCTATAGAGGCTATTGTACCTGCTCTAAATACATGGTCTTTACCGAATAATTCTTCTACATATTTATGGGCAGTAGCTTGGTACTCCCCCGAAAAGTTTAAGTCAATATCAGGCTCTTTATCTCCTGCAAAACCTAAAAAAGTTTCAAAAGGAATATCATATCCATCTTTTCTTAAGTTCTCTCCACACTTTGGACATTTTTTATCAGGAAGATCAAACCCACAATCAAGACTACCGTCCAAAACAAACTCCGAATACTTGCACTTATCACAAATATAGTGGGGCTGTAGTGGATTTACTTCAGTAATTCCGGTAAGGTAAGCAATAAAAGATGAGCCTACAGAACCTCTCGATCCTACTAAGTAACCGTCTCCTAATGACTTTTGCACTAGATTTCTGGCTATTAGATACATTACCGAAAAGCCATTTTTAATTATTGAATTTAGTTCTTTTTTCATTCTTTCTTCTACAACATTAGGGTATGGATCACCATATTCTATTTTGGCCTGTTCCAATGCAATCTTTTCTATTTCTTGCTCTGCACCTTCAATTTGCGGTGGAAAAGTCCCTTCAGGTATAGGTGCTATTTCTTCAATGGTATCTGATATGATATTAGTGTTGGTTACCACTACCTCATAAGCTTTTTTTTCTCCAAGATACATAAACTCTTCTATCATTTCTTCAGTTGTCCTTAAAAATAGTGGAGCTTGCTTATCAGCATCACTGTAACCCTGCCCTGCCATTAGAATCCGCCTAAAAACTTCATCTTTAGGATCTAGGAAATGCACATCACAGGTTGCTACTACCAATTTCCCCAGCTTGTCCCCCAGCTGAACTATATTTCTGTTAAGATCTTTTAAATCCTCTTTATTAGATACAAAACCGCTATCTACGAGGAATTGATTATTGCCTAAAGGTTGTACCTCCAAATAATCATAAAATGAAGCAATCTTAATAATTTCTTCTTCACTTTTATTTTTAAGAAGAGCTCTAAACAATTCTCCTGCTTCACATGCAGTTCCAAGTAATAAGCCTTCTCTATATTGAGTAAACAGTGTTTTAGGTATTCTTGGCTTTTTGTAAAAATACTTAAGGTGTGACTGAGATACAATTTTATATAGATTTTTCAGGCCCTTTTCATTTTTTACCAGTATTACTGCATGATATGAATCTTTGTTTTTATAATCCATATTGTCTTCTGAATCATTATTATCTACTAAATAGCATTCAAGTCCATAAATTACTTTTATTTTGTATTTGTCAGCAGCTTTGGATGCTCCCGGATAAGCTTGTACTACTCCGTGGTCAGTTATTGCTATAGCTTTATGACCCCATTCGGAAGCTCTCTTAATTAATTCTTCAACTGAAGACACACCATCCATGGAACTCATTTGAGTATGTAGATGAAGCTCCACCCTTTTTTCTTTTGCCATATCCATACGGAGCTTTTCTTTTTCAATTTGCAATATATCTGAGGCAAATACTGTCATGTCCCTGGAAAACTTGTCATACTGTGCTTCACCTCTTACCCTTACGGTAATTCCCTCTTTTATCCTATCTTTTATTTCATCGAATTTACTATTCTTTATAAAAAACTTTGCTGTTAAAGAGCTTATATAATTTGTTACATCAAATATGCATAAATGCCTGTTTCCTCTGATTTCTCTAAACTCAACGTTTATAATATCACCGCTAAAAGCAACAGTTCCTGAATCTTGATTTATACTTTGAATATCCATTAATTCATTATTGAAGTTTTTACCCAAAATGATGCCTGAACCATTATTACTCCCGCTTTTTCCTGTTCTTGCATTATTCCTTTTATTGTTTGCTGATAAAGCTACAACATTCTTCAGTACTTTTGCTTCATCATATCTTTTTTGTTCTAAGTACTTTACTTTATAGCTTTCATCTATTACGCAATCTGAAAATTCTACTCTTACCTTTTTTGAAAAAGCTTTCTCTATTATATCTTCTAAATATTTCCCACATCCTTGGGATTTTAATATTTCTGATCCTTTGGTTTTTAAATATACCGTTAGTTTCCTCCCCGAAAGCTGACATCTGCATCCGGTTAATATTCCACGACTTGTAGCTATTTTTTTACTCACATTAAAAATTATGCTATCCCAATAATCAGCAATAAGCTTTTCCAATGGTTGAGAAATATTGAATTTTATATTTATATTTACAGAATTTAAGTTAAAATAATTTGTAAATACCTCTTCTACTTGTCCCAATGTTTGCGCCGGTATTAACTTTTTAGATACCATTAATATTTCAAGAACTTTTGACTTTTTATAAAGATTAATGTTTTGAATTTCGACCTCTGAAAACAATTCTTTAATATGTTCTATCTCTGATGTTTTAGAAAATATTTGAGCTAAGTTGTTGTTTGAAGTAATATTTTGCATTATCTATACCCCTTATCTCTTATCT
>CAZEYH010000318.1:0-3935 GCA_964515895.1 uncultured Clostridiaceae bacterium
TAGAAATTATAGAACCTACTGAGTAGGGTGTGATATCTGAATTAAGGGTATCAATATAAGAAAGTAAAACAATGACTAGGTTAAGGATATTTTTACATAATGAGGTTGATATACATGGGTAATTCAAAGGAACAAGATAAAATATTACAGGAAATGTTGGAAGCAGAACGACGTAATATAGAAAATTATAATAATGGCTTGCTTAAAAAATCTAATTCTGTCATTGAAGTAGATGCAAAATATGAAGAGAAAGAGGACCTAAAGTCTATATCTTGGCAGTTGCCTGAAATTGATAGAGAAGCAATTGAAGATTTTAAAAGGAGCCATGATTGCACCTACCAAGATATTATTAAGTATGCACTTAGGTACTATTTAACAGAAACAAATTATAATCATGCTAAGGAGATAATTGAATTACGGGAAAAACATTATATTGAGCATAGGGGTGAATAGGGGGTTAAATTATCGACATGGAAAAGACAGAGCATCAAATGTTACAGGAGTATAACGGCATAGGGGAAAGCATAGGGGATGTAAAAAAGGTTAGTGAATACATACGTCTTGATTTTGAATTGTATGGCGAGCCTCTTGATGATATAGAAACACTTCAAGAATATAGAAAAAGGTTTAAGAAAGTCCATGATTTTAGAAATAAATATGAAATAGAGTTTAATAAACTTAATGAAAGTATTAAAGAGATTTATTCTAATTGGGATGATATTGCTTTATGGAGTAATAAGGTATTAAGGCTAGAGGAGCAAGCAAGGCAGGAATTATGTAATTTAGATAATGCCTTAGTACATTGGTATAAAAAAGGCAGCGTATCTTCATTAGTTGAGAAGGATGATTCGGATGGATTAACAGTTACATTAGGGTATAAAGTAAAAGATATTCCTCCAGAAATAATTTACGAGACGTTGGAAAATTGTAAAGAAGAACAGACTTTTTTACCAAGTGTTAAAGAATTAACAGACGAAGAAGATATGGAATACTGCTATTTTTTATATTGTTTTGCACTTGCTGAAGAAAAAGAGCAGAAAGCCATTGAAATTCAAGGGTTTATAGATAAAATCTTTGATAATATGCTTGAACATGGGCATTTTAGAAATTATATTTATGGAGAATATAATTTAGAATTAGTTGACAAGGAAAATAAAAAGAGTGGAAAGAAGCAATGTTCCTTTCAAAACTTTAATCCTCGGCAATGGCAGATAGAAGCCTATGAGTTGTGGAATCAAAAAAATCAAGACCATCACGGCACTTTTTCCGTAGCCACGGGAGCAGGTAAAACATTATTTGCTCTTTATTGTTTACAGTAGGAATTAGAAAAAGATAATGATATTCTTACAATCATAATAACGCCTACTAGGGCTATTATGCAAAACTGGTATGAAAGTTTAATAGAAAAGTTTCATGTACATAAAGAAACAATAGGAAGAAGGGGCGGCGGACATGGTAAATGTCTATGGAACACAAAAAAGTTTGTTATTTACATATCTAATACCGCCCAAAAGGAATTAGCAGATTATACTGTAGCCTTTGAAAAAATGAATGAACTAAAAAACAGAGATATTTGCCAGTTCTACATATGCGATGAATGTCACCGTTATGCCACTGAAAATAACCTTAAGATGTTTGATGGACTTAAGTACCTTAAAACTAAGCAAGAAGATGATATTGATTACTATTCAGTAGGGCTATCTGCTACTCCCGAACGAGGCGATGGAAGGGAAGTATACTTTTATCGTGCCATAGGAGATGTGATATACAAATATAATATTTTAGAGGCACTGGCTGATAATGCTGTATCCCCATTTACAATTAAGAATGTTTATTGCAAGTTAACAAAAAAAGAGCGAAAGAAACTAAAAGAATTAAACCAAAAGATATTTAGTTTAATAAAACAACTTAATGCCCTTACAAAAACAGTAAAAACAAAATTATTTACCAATACAGGCAATCTCGATACAGAAACAATAATCCGAGAGGCGTATATCTCATATTTCGCTTACATATTATGTTAACCTTTTGAATAAGGTATTACAATAATATTTTCCAATATTTACATGCAACAAAGCTAATAATGCATCATAATTATGTACCAATACATATAAAATAGGACAAGATAACCAATACAGGACATTATTTACACCGCATAGTTATACCTACCCCTTTCCCCTTATACTGCTATATTTACATGACTGTAAATATCATCGTCAAAACCGGCTAATTTGAGAATCCTATGTGTATTTGCATCTATATTACAAATTCTTTGCCAATCTTGAGTTTCAGGTCGATACACAAGTACGACTGAAACATGGTCAAGCGCTTCAACTATAGCATTTCCTGTAGGCCTATCTGTTTTTATCTTTCCTACTATACGAATATGGCCTCCGTCTTCTTTAAGCGATGCCCTGACGTTGCGCTCTAACAGGTTTAATACCATAAGCGAGATAATCATAGCATATGCTAATGCTTCCAACCTTTCAGGTATCTTTACAAATAACTCATCTATAAAATATGGATCCTTCAGTATTCTGAAACATGCTTCCACAGATACCTGTTCCTTATATTCACGCAATATCTCCCTGTCATCCATCTGTTCTTTTGAAACATTGCTTATAAGCACAAACATTCCTTCTTTATCACGATACTCCTTGATTTTTAAATCATCTTCGTAAACTTCCACTTTCAATCGGTATATAGTTTCAGTCTGTATATCTTCATCCTTACAGGGCTTGCCTCTTGATGACCGTTTTAAAACCTTTTCTTCTTCATGCACCTTAAATGTCAGTTCGTGGTACGAAAGTCCTAAAGACTTCTCCACCTGTTTGATTTCTTCCAATGCATCCTTTTCACAATAGAATTCTCTTCTGTTGAGCTTTTTCACAATCGGTTTTACTTTCTCAAGCTCTTTTTCCATTTGCTTTGATAGTTTCTTTTCTTTACGTTTGTCGAGTTCGTCAGATGAGCATACAACAAATCGGTATTGCTTCCCGTATAGTTCATCTTGGAATGACTGAACTCTATATTTGCATGAATTTTCTCTGTCTGAAAAACTTCCTGCTTCTTCCCAGCCTTTACTGTTTTCATAAGCTTTGCTTCTAAGTTCATTTTCCAGTGAGTAATTCCCGGGTAGTCTTGTTACAAATGGAATCTCAAGTTCATCATTCCCATTACCCGCTAATGATTTAAGCATATCTTCTGTTACTGCTGCTGAATCTGCTACATATATGAAGTCTGCAAGTCCATTACTTTTCATAACATTACGCAGTTCTTTTAATATATCCTTATTCCATTCCTTATCGCTGGTATTGCCATCATTTACATCTCCTACTACAATAATTTTTTCTTTTGTTACTCCTAATCCGAATAAAATCTGTTTGAGGTCAGGACGATTATCCTTACTATATCCATTGGTAACTTGAAGCAGGTCATCATTATCTTCGCATTCAGCGTATTCACCATAGACGCTCTTGGAGGTTGTATCTGCATGAATGCCTTCTACTTTAATATTAAACTTATTAATGATTCCCATAGCGGCTTCAGTCATAATCTTCTTTGGTCCTATTTCATACAATTCATCTAGTGCACGTGCCATTACATCATCATTAAGTTGACCTGCATCAACTCCTTCTCCAAACAATTTCTCAGTATCTGTTTTTTCATAAAACCTTTCAAGCTTGTATAAAGGTCTCCTTTGGACGATAGTGTTCAGTACGATTGCCATAATTGCTTTTCCTGTACTTACTATTCTATTGTCCTGATTCCCCAATTTCTCATCTATCAGTTCAGAAAGACCGATTTTATCACATATACCTTTAAGAAGCGGTAGTGCTCCATCTATACATAATTTGATTTTATCTTGTACATTTATTGCCACTTGCATTCCCTCCACCGTTAGTTTATTATTATTACAATAACATATACAGTGG